>NZ_CAWMFQ010000362.1:0-3894 GCF_963866995.1 Aeromonas sp. ZOR0002
CGAGCCAGGCCAGACGGGACAGATTGATCTGATCCTGCTGGATGTCGGCAAAGTCGGCACCCTGGATGCGGCTCGATACGCCGCGGAAGCAGAGTTCGACAACAGCCCTGGAGAGGCCCACCGCCTCAAACAGCTGGGAGCAGCGGTAGCTTGCCACCGTGCTGATGCCCATCTTGGACATCACCTTGTAGAGGCCCTTGTTGATGCCGTTGCGGTAGTTGAGCATGGCCTGGCGCAGGCTCATCTTGAGCACGCCTTCCTCTACCTGCTTGGCGAGGGTCTCGTAGGCGAGATAGGGGTAGATGGCGGTGGCGCCAAAGCCCAGCAGCACGGCGAAGTGGTGCGGGTCGCGCACGCTCGCGGTCTCCACCAGGATATTGGCGTCGCAGCGCAGGTTGTTGTCCACCAGGGTACGCTGCACCGCACCCACCGCCATGGCGGCCGGGATGGGCAGGGTATCCGGGCTGATGTCCCGGTCTGACAGGACCAGCAGCACCGCGCCGCTGCGGGCCGCTTCAGCTGCCTCGTGGCAGAGACGCTCGAGGGCGGCTTGCAGCCCCTCTTCGGGCAGGTAGTTGAGGCTCAGCACCGCATGGCGGTAGTGCTCACCTTCCAGGGCCAGCAACTGATGGAAGTCGGAGTAGAGCAGGATCGGCGACTGGAACAGCACCCGGTGGGCGTGACCGAAGGTCTCGTTGAACACGTTTTGCTCGCGGCCGATACAGGTGGCCAGGGACATGACGTGATTTTCCCGCAGGGGATCGATGGGCGGGTTGGTCACCTGGGCGAACATCTGGCGGAAGTAGTCGTACAGGGTACGCTGGCTGGAGGAGAGCACCGCCATCGGGGTGTCATCCCCCATGGAGCCCACTGCCTCCTGGCCATTCTCGCCGAGCACGCGGATCACCTGATCCAGCTCTTCAAAGGAGTAGCCGAACAGCTTCTGGTAAGTCTTGAGCCGGTCATCCGGGAATTCCCGCGACCCCGTGCTGGCATCGTCCATCTGCTCGAAGGGCACCAGGCGCTTGCAGTGCTTGTCCATCCACTGCTTGTAGGTGTGACGGCTCTTGAGATCGTCGTCAATTTCGAAGCTGGTCCAGATCTTGCCGTTGCTGGTATCGACCACGAACAGCTCCCCCGGGCCGACACGGCCCTTCTCCAGCACTTCGTCCGGGGTGTAGTCCCAGGTGCCCACTTCGGAGGCCAGCGTGATGAACTTGTCCTTGGTGATGACGTAACGTGCCGGACGCAGACCGTTTCTGTCGAGTGCGCAGGTGGCGTAACGACCGTCGGTCATGACGATGCCGGCCGGGCCGTCCCAGGGCTCCATGTGCATGGAGTTGAAGTCGTAGAAGGCGCGCAGGTCGTCATCCATGTTCGGGTGCTTCTGCCACGCAGGCGGGATCAGCAGGCGCATGGCACGGAACAGGTCCATGCCGCCGGCCAGGAAGAGATCCAGCATGTTGTCGAGGCTGGAGGAATCCGATCCCGTGGTGTTGACGAAGGGGGCGGCCTCTTGCAGATCGGGGATCAGCGGGGTGGCGAACTTGTAGCTGCGCGCCTTGGCCCACTGGCGGTTGCCGGCAATGGTGTTGATCTCGCCGTTGTGGGCGAGGTAGCGGAACGGCTGCGCCAGCGGCCAGCGTGGGCTGGTGTTGGTGGAGAAACGCTGGTGGAACACGCAGATGGCGGCCTGCATGCGGATGTCGGCCAGATCCAGATAGAAGCGCGGCAAATCCACCGGCATGCACAGTCCCTTGTAGACGGTGACCAGGTTGGAAAGGCTGACCACATAGAAGTAGTCGTCGCTGATGCGCTTCTCGATGCGGCGGCGCACGATATAGAGGCGGCGCTCGAGATCCTTGTCGACCCAGCCCGGGGGCGCGTTGACAAAGACCTGTTCAATGCTGGGCAGGGACGCCTTGGCGATGGAACCGAGTACGTTGGTATCGATGGGCACCTTGCGCCAGCCGACCAGACTCAGGGTCTCTCTTTCCAGCTCCTCGTCGATGATGTCGCGAGTTGCCTGGGCCAATACGGGGTCCGGGTTGAGAAACAGCATGCCGACCGCGTAGTTGCGGCCCAGGTGCCATCCCTTCTCTTCGGCGACAGCTCTGAAGAAGCTGTCGGGTTTTTGCAGCAACAGGCCGCAGCCGTCGCCGGTCTTGCCATCGGCGGAGATACCGCCGCGGTGCTGCATGCGAGCCAAGGCTGACATCGCGAGACGGACAAGCTTGTGGCTGGCTTCCCCTTCCATGTGGGCCAACAGGCCGAAGCCACAGTTATCCCTCTCCAGCTTTGGATCATATAGTGACATTGCATTTCTCCCTTGCTCGGCCTTCCATCGCACTGTCATCAACAGACTGCATAAATTGCGATTGGCTCTTGTGGTTCCGTCCGCCTGAGGTGGCGAATCTCCAAACTAATGGGATTTTCGGGCAAGGTCAATTGGACATCCCGCTTGTTTGCAATGTTACATCACCATAACAAAATGTGGGTTTTTGAGACTCAATCAGCATTTTTGTGTATTTATGACTGACTTTTATTTATTTGTTGGATTTATATTCTGGTTATGGACGATTTAGTGGTTGACTGCATGGTGGCGGGAAACTGTAGTAATTTTACAAAGTCATCTCTGGTGTGCTTGGCGGGGATCACATTTCAGGATCCTGCGTCTTGCATTTGTCCATAAGCAGACTAAACAGGATTTTTTCAGTAGTTACAGCCGGTTATGGGCGAGAGGTTATGACACTTTTCTCCAGGTGGCAGGAGTGACAGGTTGTCAAAAGTGACCGTGAATGCTGACTGTTGGGTATTTATAGCATCTAGCGTGAATATTTATATGATTTTTGGGTAGAGAGCGGGATTGATCCAGCGCAGCCTGCCCGCCGGGCTGCGTCGCTAGAATGACACCTCATTTCGGAGGTGTCATGCAGTTACACGAACTCATCAATACATTTGGCCAGGATCTCAAGCAGCGCCACGGCCAGAAGATCCACAAGCTCTCCATCCATGGGGCCTTTACCTGCCCCAACCGGGACGGCACCCTGGGCCGGGGTGGCTGCACTTTCTGCAATGTCTCCTCCTTTGCCGACGAGTCGGCCCAGCAACTCTCCGTGGTGCAGCAACTGCTGGCACGCCGGGACGAGGTGACCCGGGCCAGGCGCTATCTGGCCTACTTTCAGGCCTATACCAGCACCTATGCCGAAGTGGAGTACCTTCAGCGCATGTATGAAGAAGCCTTGTCGGTGAGCGACATGGTGGGGCTCTGCGTCGGAACTCGCCCTGATTGTGTACCCGATGCGGTGCTGGATCTGCTGGCAGGTTATCAGGCCCGCGGCTACGAGGTGTGGCTGGAGCTCGGGCTGCAGAGCGCCAACGACAAGACGTTGCAACGCATCAATCGGGGCCACGGCTATGCCGCCTATGTTGACGCTGTAACCAGAGCCCATCTGCGGGGCATCAAGGTGTGTGCCCACCTCATCGTCGGCCTGCCCGGCGAGGCGCCGATGGACAGCCTGGAAACCCTGCACCGTGTCGTGGAGACCGGCGTCGAGGGGATCAAGCTTCACCCACTGCATGTGGTGGAGGGGAGCACCCTTGGCAAGGCGTGGCAGGCGGGACGGCTGGATGTGTTGACGATGGAGCAGTATGTGGCGGCGGCGGTCGCCATGATCCAGTACACGCCTCCCGAGGTGGTCTATCACAGGGTCTCGGCGTCGGCGCGCCGCCCGACCCTGCTGGCCCCCGCCTGGTGCGAGAATCGCTGGAGCGCCATGACCGCCATTGCCGCGGCGCTGGCACGCTCAGGCCCTCAGGGGCACTGCCTGGGACGCCCTTTTTCTCTGGCGTTGTCCCAATTACATGTTGAAAGGCTAACCTTGAAGTAGGTCA
>NZ_CAWMFQ010000363.1:0-2136 GCF_963866995.1 Aeromonas sp. ZOR0002
CCCCGCGAGGCGGGCGAGCTGGCCGAGGCCGAGACCGGACTCGAAACAGGAGGAGACGATCACCTTGAGCTTCAGTTCGCGAGCGCGGGCCACCAGGGCCTCGCTGTTGGCCAGGGCGCCGAGCAGGGTCGGCTTGAGCACCAGGGCGCGCAGTTGCGGGATGGGCTCCCAGGGCTTGCCCTGGGCCAGCAGTTCGTCCAGCGCCACCGGCATGCCGGTGCGGCTGGCGACGAAGGCGATGTCCTCGAAGTCGGCGCACAGATCTTCGAGGTATTCGATGCGATTCGGATCCAGGTGGCCGCAGAAGGCCCAGGCCTCCTCGCGGGTCCAGCCCTGGTTGGCGTCCAGGACCAGCTTGAGGTTGGGGCGCCGATCGAGCAGCAGCCGGATCAGCGCCAGCTCGTCGCGCATGGGGTAGCGGGCCACCTTCAGCTTGGCCTTGAGGGGGGTCTCGTGCAGCCACTGTTTCCAGTTCTTGAGCAGCTCCTGGGGGGAGCCCTGGATCAGCGGATAGGGCTCGGGCAGGGGGGCACCCTGCTCGGGCCAGCTACGACGGGCGCAGTCGAGCCCGAACTGCACCGAGGGCAGCTGTGGCGTCGGGGTCTGTCCCCGCGCCAGCTGCGCCAGACAGTCGAGGGCCTCGGCCTGGGCGTCGGCCAGGGTCTCTTTGGAAAATCCTGGCAGGGGGGCTATCTCCCCCCAGCCATCGTCGATGCGTACCAGCAGGCCCTCGCGCGCTACCTGCAACTGACCGTGAAAGGCCAGGGGCTGGGTAAAGGGCAGTTGGTAGCGGTAGAGGGCGAGTGTCATCAGGGATTCCGCTTGTATTTGGAGAAGTCGGGACGGCGTTTCTCGTTGAATGCATTGCGCCCTTCCTGACCCTCTTCGGTCATGTAGAACAGCATGGTGGCATTGCCTGCCAGCTCCTGCAAACCGGCCTGGCCGTCGCAGTCGGCGTTGAGGGCCGCCTTCAGGCAGCGCAGGGCCATGGGGCTGTGTTGCAGCATCTCGCGGCACCAGCGCACGGTTTCACGCTCCAGCTCGGCCAGGGGCACGACGGTGTTGACCAGCCCCATGTCGAGGGCCTGTTTGGCGTCGTAGAGGCGGCAGAGGAACCAGATCTCCCGAGCCTTCTTCTGGCCGACGATGCGGGCCATGTAGGAGGCGCCCCAGCCGCCGTCGAAGGAGCCCACCTTGGGGCCGGTCTGGCCGAACTGGGCGTTGTCGGCGGCGATGGTCAGGTCGCACATCATGTGCAGCACGTGGCCGCCACCGACGGCGTAGCCAGCCACCATGGCCACCACGGGTTTGGGGCAGGTACGGATGTCACGCTGGAAGTCGAGCACGTTGAGGTGATGGGTACCTTCATCGTCCTTGTAGCCACCGTAGTCGCCGCGGATCTTCTGGTCGCCGCCGGCGCAGAAGGCCTTCTCGCCGAAGCCGGTGAGGATGATGGAGCCGACCTTGTCGTCGTAGCGGGCATCGGCCAGGGCTTGCAGCATCTCTTTCACGGTACGGGGGCGGAAGGCGTTGCGCACCTGGGGACGGTTGATGGTGATCTTGGCAATGCCCTCTGGGGACTTGTGATAGAGGATGTCCTCGTAACCGGCGGAGCAGTCGTGCCACTCGACAGGGGCATAGAGCTCGGCTTCCGTCATTGCTTCAATCATGGATCTTCTCTTCTGGTTGGTGAGCCCACTCCCGCAGGAGCCGGGCAAAGGTATCGGGCTGGCTTGTGTGCAGATTGTGTCCGCCATCCAGAGCCAAGTGTTTGATATTGCAGCCTTGCTTTACCAACTGGCAAGCGAGGGCATGGAATTTGTGATCCCGGTTGCCGGAGATCCACTGCACCGGCAGCCGGGTATCCCGAAGCCAGGGGGCGAGATCCGGCTGCCGCCCCAGGGACGTGGCCCTCAGCATGGCGGCCACGGCCTTGCCGTCGTTGCCAAGGCGGCGTGCGGCCTGGCGGGTGCGGGCATCGTCGTCCAGGTCGGCGAAGACGCCCTGGCGGTACCAGTCGGCAAGCACCCGGGTCAGGGGCTCGCACTCGAAACGCCGGGCCCAGGCTTCATCGTGAGCGATGCGGGCCGGACGTTCACCGGCAGGCAGCCCGGGGTGGCAGTTCTCCAGCAGCAG
>NZ_CAWMFQ010000364.1:0-35355 GCF_963866995.1 Aeromonas sp. ZOR0002
AGGGTGCCATAGACCGAGTGGCGCTTCATGTAGAGGCTGTAGACCCCCACATAAACCAGGAAGCCCAGCACCGCCAGCAAGGCGGCCAACGGATTGGCCGCAAAGTAGAGCAGTGCAATGCCCGCAACGCCCAGCGCCGTCGCATACCAGAGGGAGACACCGGGGGCGATGAGCCCCCGCACCAGGGCGCGGTTCTTGGTGCGCTCCATGATGCAGTCGATGTCCCGGTCGATGTAGTTGTTGAACACGCAACCGGAGGCCACCACCAGTGACACCCCCACCATGGTCAGGATGAACAGGGGCACATCCAGGCTCCCCTTCGAGGCCAGCAGGAATCCCCCGATAACCGAGATGAGGTTGCCGAAGATGATGCCCGGCTTGGTCACTTGCAGGTATTGCTTCATCATCATCAACCCGCTCAGTGAACCATCATGTTGATGTTGAGGTTGTACATGATCCACAGGGAACCCGCCACGACTATGGCGATGATGAGCACGGTAAAGACCAGTGCCACCAGGTTCCAGCGCTCCTCGGAGGAGGTGTTCATGTGCAGGAAGTAGACCAGGTGTACGAAGATCTGCACCACCGCCATGGCCACCACGGTGCCGAGCACCACGGCGTGGGAGGCGGAGCCGTCCATCACCATCCAGAACGGCACGGCGGTCAGGATGAGTGACAGCACGAAGCCGATCATGTAGGACTTGACGCTGCCGTGGCTGGCGCCGTGATTGTCAACGGAATGACTCATTTACATGACCCCCATCAGATAGACCACGGTGAAGACGCAGATCCATACCACGTCGAGGAAGTGCCAGAACAGGCTCAGGCACATCAGGCGAGTGCGGTTGCGCTCGGTCAGCCCCTTCTTGGTGATCGACACCATCATCACGATGATCCAGACCAGGCCGCTGGTCACGTGGATTCCGTGGGTCCCCACCAGGGTGAAGAAGGCAGAGAGGAAGCCGCTGCGATCCGGGCCCGCCTCGTGCACGATCAGGTGATGGAACTCGTAGATTTCCATCGCGATGAAGCCGGCACCCAGCAGGAAGGTGACGAACAGCCAGGTGTTGACCGCCGCGACCTTGTTCTTGTTCATGGCCAGCATGCCGAACCCGAAGGTGATGGAGCTCAGCAGCAGCAGCATGGTTTCGGCGAACACGAACGGCAGTTCGAAGATGTCCTTGCCGGTGGGGCCGCCGGCAGTGCCGTTGACCAGGACTGCATAGGTCGCGAACAGGGTCGCGAACAGGATGCAGTCACTCATCAGGTAGATCCAGAAACCGAATACCTTGGTGGCACCGGCATCGTGGTGCCCATCCTCATGGGCACCGTGAGAGTGATGTAGTACGTCAGTCGCCATGGAATTAAGCCACCTTGTTGATGTTGTCGAAATGCTGACCTTCGATGCGCTCGATCTCGTCAACCTGTACGTAGTAGTCCACATCGTCGTTGAAGCTGTGGATGATCCAGGTGGCGATCATGCCGATGAAGCCGGCGATGGCCATCCACCAGATGTGCCAGATCATGGCAAAGCCGAACACCACGCTGAAGGCGGCGATGATGACACCGGCACCGGAGTTCTTCGGCATGTGGATGGGGGCATACTGGGCAGGCTTCTTGTAAGCGCTGCCGTCAGCCTTGGCTTCCCAGAAGGCGTCCAGACCGGTGACCTTCGGCTCGATGGCGAAGTTGTAGAACGGCGGCGGAGAGGACGTCGCCCACTCCAGGGTACGGCCACCCCAGGGATCGCCGGTCAGGTCGCGGTTCTTCTCGCGGTCGCGGATGCTGACCACGATCTGGATGACCTGGCACAGCACGCCCAGGGCAATCAGACCGGCGCCGCAGGCGGCGACCACCAGCCAGCCGTGGAACTCGGGATCGATGTTCTGGCTGACACGACGGGTCATGCCCATGAAACCCAGCACGTAGAGCGGCATGAAGGCCACGAAGAAGCCGGTGATCCAGCACCAGAAGGCACGCTTGCCCCAGACGTCATCCAGCTTGAAGCCGAATGCTTTCGGGAACCAGTAGGTGATACCGGCGAAGCAGCCGAACACCACGCCGCCGATGATGACGTTGTGGAAGTGGGCGATGAGGAACAGGCTGTTGTGCAGCACGAAGTTGGCGGCCGGCACGGAGAGCAGTACCCCGGTCATGCCACCCACGGTGAAGGTGATGATGAAGCCGACGGTCCACAGCATGGGCGAAGTGAACTCGATGCGACCGCGGTACATGGTGAACAGCCAGTTGAAGATCTTCACCCCGGTCGGGATGGAGATGATCATGGTGGTGATGCCGAAGAAGGCATTCACGTTAGCGCCGGACCCCATGGTGAAGAAGTGGTGCAGCCAGACGATGAACGACAGCACGGTGATCGCCACGGTTGCCCACACCAGGGAGGTGTAACCGAACAGCTTCTTCTTGCAGAAGGTCGCCACCACTTCGGAGAAGATCCCGAACACCGGCAGCACCAGGATGTACACCTCGGGGTGACCCCAGGCCCAGATCAGGTTGATGTACATCATCATGTTGCCACCCATGTCATTGGTAAAGAAATGGGTACCCAGGTAGCGGTCTGCGGTGAGCAGGGCGATGGTGACGGTCAGGATCGGGAAGGAGGCGATGATCAGGATGTTGGCACACAGGGCGGTCCAGGTGAAGACCGGCAGGCGCATCATGGTCATGCCAGGGGCACGCATGCGGATGATGGTGGCGAAGAAGTTCACGCCGGTCAGCAGGGTCCCCAGACCCGAAATCTGCAGACTCCATATCCAGTAATCGACCCCGACCCCGGGACTGAACTCCAGCCCCGACAAGGGCGGATAGGCCAGCCAGCCGGTCTGGGCGAATTCACCGACCCCGAGGGAGACGTTGATCAGCACCACGGCCGCGGCGGTGAACCAGAAGCTCAGGTTGTTCAGGAAGGGGAAGGCCACGTCACGGGCACCGATTTGCAGCGGCACCACGATGTTCATCAGACCGATCACCAGCGGCATGGCCACGAAGAAGATCATGATGACGCCGTGGGCGGTGAAAATCTGGTCGTAGTGATGGGCATTCAGGTAGCCTTCGCCACCCCCGGAGGCGATGACCTGCTGGCCACGCATCAGCACGGCGTCGGCAAAGCCACGCAGCAGCATGACCATGCCCAGAATGAGATACATGATACCGAGGCGTTTGTGGTCGACCGAGGTCAGCCACTCTTTCCACAGATATTGCCACTTGCCGTAGTAAGTGATGAGACCGGCGATGGCCAGGCCCCCCAGAATGATACCGGCTATCGTGACCATGATGATGGGTTCATGGTACGGAATAGCCTCGAGTGTCAATTTTCCAAACATCGATTATTCCTCGGATCCTGCTTTCACACTCTTGTCGGCCGACATGGCCATGTGTCCGGCATGGGCGTCATGGTTCATGGCCTGGTTCTCCATGGCGTCCTCTTGCGAGGCCTCATGGTTCATCCCTTCGTGGTCCATGGCACCCGCTTTCGGGGCGGCGTCATGGTTCATGGCCTCGTGGTTCATGCCCTCGTGATCCGCGGAGCCCGCAGCCGGGGTGGCGTGACCACCATGGGACATGCCGCCCATGAACTTGTTGATGATGTTGACGAACAGCTTGGGATCGGCGCTGGCGAAGTACTCCACCGGGTGGTTTTCGCTCTTCTTGGCCAGGGCATTGAACTCATCCATGGTGCTCAGGGCCTTGGAAGAGGCCTTCACCTTGGCTACCCAGGCGTCGAAACCGGCTTGATCCTGGGTCGCGATGGCCTTGAACTTCATGCCGGAGAAACCGGCACCGCTGTAACCGCCGGAGATGCCCTTGTACTCGCCCGCCTCGTTGGCAATCAGGTGCAGCTTGGTCTGCATGCCGGCCATGGCGTAGATCTGGCCGCCCAGTTGCGGGATGAAGAAGGAGTTCATCACGGTGTCGGAGGTCACCCGGAAGTTGACCGGGGTGTTGACCGGGAAGGCCAGCTCGTTGACCGACGCAATGCCCAGCTCCGGATAGACGAACAACCACTTCCAGTCCAGAGAAATGACATCCACCTGAACCGGTTTGACGTCCGATTCCAGCGGCTTGTAGGGGTCGAGGGAGTGGGAAGTTTTCCAGGTGATCACCGCCAGGATGACGATGATGATGACGGGTACAGTCCAGACGACTGCCTCAATCTTGTTGGAGTGGGCCCAGTCCGGCGCATAGGTGGCACTGGTGTTGGACGCCCGGTATTTGTAGGCGAACGCCACCGCCATGACAATCACGGGCACCACCACGATCAGCATCAAGCCGAGTGCGGTGAGTATCAGTGACTTCTGCTCCATACCGACCTGCCCCTTGGGGCTCATCAGTGCCATGTCGCAGCCACTCAGCAAGCTGGCGGTCGCGAGCAGCAGCAAAGCGCCCAAGCCCCTCTTCACATCAAAGAGTCTCATGCAATGTCCTCATCTTTTGAAGGCTTATTGGTATAAAAAAATGCAGCATTTTATTGCATCAGACCGGCATGTGAACAACATGAAAAATTAATCCCAAAAATGTTCAAAAGGTGATGGAAAGCGGCATCAGATGTTAATCCCTTGACAATGACCAATTTATTCAAGTTACACCGCGGCAATTCATCTTCCGTTAATCTCTCGCGCCACCAAAAGTGACCACCAATTAACCAAAAAGATCCATATGGTCTGTTTTTAACCCGCCATTGCGATCAAAAAAGAGCCATACAGCCCCTTTTCGACTCACAGGTCATTTTTCCACACCTTGATCTGGATGGGTATTTTTCGGGGAAGATAAAAAAAATAATTAATCAAACGAATGTATGATTAACTTCCCACCCCCCGACAACGGTCGCAACCCCTGGCACCAGAGGGCACACTTCGTAACAAAACGGGCCCTTGTGCGGGCCCGTTGATAATCGTTTTCTCTCCCTCCCTCGGAGTCGGAGTCAGGAGTCAGGAGTGATCGTGTTCCATCCGGGTCGCCACGGCGATCCGGTTCCAGGCGTTGATGGTGACCACCTGCACCAGACACTGGGCCAGCAGGGTTTCCCCCAGTTGGGCCAGCGCCGCCTCATAGGTCTGCGTCGTGAGCCCCTTGTCGGCGATCAGGGTCACCTCGTCGGTCAGGGCCAGCACCGCCCGCTCCCGGGCGTCGAACAGCGGCGACTCCTGCCAGGCGGCCAGCGCCAGCAGACGCTGGGCACTCTCCCCGTGCTTCATCGCCACGTCGGCGTGCATCTCGATGCAATAGGCGCAGCCGTTGATCATGGAGGCGCGCAGCTTGATGAGCTCCTTGAGCGACAGGGGAATGTCGGTGCCCCCGAGGTAGGACTCGAGGCCCATCATGGCCGAGACGGCGGCGGGCACCTGGTTGGCGAGCTGGATACGGTGTGACATGGCAAGACTCCTGTGATGGACCCCGGATGGGGCGGTGAGCTGATTGTTCACTTTTTCATTGTTGATTAGAATATCGTCATAACCTGCAACAGTTTTGCGTTTATCGCAAAGGTGAATCCATGCTGGATCGCATCCGCATCCTGGCCCAGGTGGTGGAATCGGGCAGTTTCTCCCGTGCCGCCCGCGCCCTCAACCAGGCCCCCTCCTCCGTGACCCGTGCCATCGACGCCCTGGAGCAGCAGCTCGGGATCCCGCTCTTCAAGCGCAGCACCCGCCAACTGGTGCTGACCGAGCAGGGCGCCTATTTTCTCGCCCGCTCCCTGCCCCTGCTGGAGGAGGCGGATCAGCTGGTGCAATCCCTGCAACCCCTCTCGGTGGCGCCAGAGGGGCCGCTGCGGGTCTCGGTGTTCGAGAGCTTCGGCGCATCCTGGCTTTCTCCCCGCCTGCCCGACTTCCTCGCCCGCTACCCCGGGGTGCGCCTGGAGGTTGCGCTGGACAACCGCATGGTGGATCTCGATGCCGAGAACGTGGACGTGGCGGTGCGCATCGGCAAGCCCGCCGACAGCAGCCTGCACACTCGTCATCTGCTCACCAACCGCTCGCTGCTGGTCGCCTCCCCCACCTATCTGGCCCGCCATGGCGAACCCGCCCATCCCGCCGAGCTGGCCCACCACAACTGCCTCATTCGCGGCCATGGGCGCAAACGCCAGCACTGGTATTTCCAGCAGGGCACGGAGCGCGAGAAGGTGGCGGTGCAGGGCAACCTTGCCTCGGTCGGGGGCACGCCCCTGCTCTGCGCCGCTCTCGCGGGGTGCGGCGTGCTGCTGCTGTCGAGTTGGATGGTGCAGCAAAGCATCGACGAGGGCACCCTGCTGCCGCTGCTGCCAGAGTGGCTCGCCTCCCCCTACGAGGATCGCCAGGACGAGATCCACGCAGTGTTTCGTGGCGGCCGCTTCCTCAAACCCCAGACCCGCGCCTTCATCGACTTTCTGGTCGAGGCGATCAGGCCCTTGCAAGGGCCGCGCTGACCGCAACAGGGCCTCCTGGCGAAACGCTGAAAACGCAGACGCCGGGCACAGGGCCCGGCGTCTGGAAATGAGGGTCGCCACGGCGACCGCTCAGCGTGATTTTCGCCCGTCAGGGCTCGGGGAGAGCCCCCGGTAATCCCCGTAGGGGAAGATGTTGCGCAGGCGCTGGGCCACGGGCTCGGGGATGGAGCGGGAGAAGACCAGCCTCACCCCGTTGCCGTCCCGCAGGCCCAGGATGCGCCCGCGCACCGCCTCATGGTGCAGGATCTGGGTCGCCTGGGTCACAAAGCGCGGCGGCACCGAGCCCCGCTTCACCACCACCTTGCCCGGCGCGAGCCGGACCTCGAACAGGGCACCGCGCCCCAGCGTCATCAACCACCCGATCAGGGCTATCGCCACCAACAGAGACAACCAGGCCATTGCGTCTTCCTCCCGTCAACCCGATGTTCGCCAGTATAACCGGGGGCGCCTCATCATGACCCGGCCGCCATCACGCTTTCACTCACTGCCGGGCCTTATCGGCGCCCCTTGCCCCAGGCCACCAGGGTATCCCGATAGAGGGCGAGCAGGGCCTGATCCCGCACCGCGACCCCGACCTGCTGGGCCGGGCAGTGGGCCCACTCGTCATGGGGATGGCGGGTGTCGTCAAACTTTTGCAGGGTATGGCCGATGGCGGGCCCCTCGGTGATGACCCGCACCGGCCCCTTGCGCAGGGTGAACAGCGCAGGATCGATCACATAGGCGATGGCGGAGGGATCGTGCACATGGCACCCCGCCATGCCGATGCGCTCGGAATAGAAGCGCAGGTAGAAGCGGCTGACATCCCACAGGAAGCGGCCCGGCTCCCCCGCATCGTCCCGCAGGGCATCCAGATAGTCGGCGGTGAAGATGCTCTGCTGGGTGACGTCGAGCCCGATGATCACCAGGGGCCAGGGGGCGGTGAAGACCCGGTCCGCCGCATCGGGATCGTCGTGGATATTGGCCTCGGCATAGGGGGTCACGTTGCCGCGATGGCCGTTGACGCCAAAGGCGCCGCCCATCACGACCACTTCTTTCACCAGGGCGGCTACCTCGGGGGCCGCCTCGAGCGCCAGCGCCAGGTTGGTGAGGGGCCCGATGGTCACCAGGGTGATCTCGCCGGGATGGGCCTTCACCGTCTCGACGATGTATTGCCAGGCCGGGCGGGGATCCGGGATGAGGGTCACCTCCCCCGCCTGGACGTCGCCAAACCCGCTCGGGCCGTGCACCACCGTCGTCGGGCCCACGGGCTCGCGCAGCAGCGGCGCGGCGGCGCCCCGGGCCACGTCCGCCTTCATGCCATATTTTTGCTTGAGCCAGAGGGCGTTGCGGGTGCCGTTTTCGATGGTGGCATTGCCAAACACAGTGGTGATGGCGAGCAATTCGATGGCAGGGTGCGCCTCGGCAAACAGAATGGCCATGGCATCGTCGATGCCGGGATCGGTATCCAGAATGATCTTGTGGGTCATGGGTCCTCCGTGAAACGAGCTGCCAGTGTAGCGGGCCGTCGCCGCTTTGACAGCACCGGGATCACAACCTCGGGGTTTCCTTTGCATCAGGCATGCTGGCGGGACCACTCGCCCTTTGGGTCAGGGCAGGGTCACTCGGAAGGGGCGACCACGGCCTCCTCTCCCCTGGCGGTGCGTTTCAGTTGCCCCATGAATTGCTTGAAATGGGGGAGAAACCCCTTGAACAGCTCCTCTTTGCGATGCTGCATCATGACTTCACCAAACAGCTTCAACCCGACGATAAACGCCTGATGTTCCTGCTCCGACATGGCCAGCTTCCCCTTGCTGAGCGCCAGGATGGCAAAGATGTCGTCGTGATTCTGGCAGTCGAACTGCAACGGGGGCACCTCGCGGTCCAGCGACTGGACCTGTACACGATAGGTGTGTGGCATCTTTCATCTCCTCTCGGGCTGGGCTTTTGCCCACATGGTTGATAAAATCAATTAAACCCTTTTAAGTTGACTTTATCAACCATGAAGTTATCAAACCGCCTCTTCCGGATCCTCGATCAGTACAAAATCGCCATGACGCAGCATTTCCGGGCACAGCAGATCGCCCTTAGCCCCCTCCATTACAAGGTGCTGCAACTGATCCATGCGCTGGATCCCGCCACGCCGCAGCTCATCGCGCAGCGGTCGGGCCGCGACAAGGCGCAGGTGACGCGCCTGCTGCAGGAGATGGAGAAACAGGGGCTCATCGAGAAGCGGCCCCATCCCACTGACAGACGCAGCATCTGTCTGGCCTTGACCCCGCTGGCCTGCGAGCGGGTCAACCAGGGGGAGCAGGAGGCCGCACGGCTCGACGAACGGCTGTGTTCCCTGCTGACGCCGGCGGAGATAGCGCAGTTGCAGCAACTGCTGGACAAGATAGAAAAAGGGCTTGAGTCGACCGATTAGGGTCAGCGTCAGGGGGTCCGCTGCCTGATTTGTGGCCAACCAGCGCGGCCTGCGCTGGCGGCGCCTTGTGAGCCACTCCCGGAGATGGTATCACTGGCCCCACTCTCCCCTTCCCGCCGAGGCGCCATCGTGATCACCCTGATTAAAGAGTCCGACCAGTTGAAAATGCCCTGGAAGAACAGGCAGGGCACCACGGCCCAGATCCTGATCTCCCCCCCTGGTTCGACCCTGGACAAGCTCGACTTTGACTACCGGCTGAGCTCGGCCCCCATCAAGGAAGCGGGGAGTTTCTCCCGCTTTCCCGGCTACCAGCGCATCCTGCTGCCCGTCAGCGGTGCCGGTTTCGTGCTCAACGGCCACCCCTACGCCACCTTCGAGGCGGCCCACTTCAGCGGGGATGACGAGACCCGCTGCGAGCTGCTGAAAAAAGAGGTGACGGATCTCGGGCTCATCTACCACCCGGCGCGCATCAGCGCCAACGTGCGGGTGCTGAACCTGCCCTTCCCCCTCAGCCTTACCCTGGAGGCGGACAAGTGCTACCTCTGCCACCTGCTGGAGGGCCAGCTCACCGTGCAGGGGCAACAGGTCGCACCGGGCGAGACCCTGGTGGTGCAAGGGGAGGAGAGCATCCGCTTCGAGTGCGGCAAGAAAACCACCCTCGCCTTCTTTACCCTGCAAGCAAACGTACAATAACCGCAGCCCATTTATGACTAGGCCAAAAAATCATCTGAAGATTGATATTTGGCCTCATGGGAGTAGTATGGGTCTCTCTGGTTTATGTGATGAGAGATCCTATGCAATACACATTGGACGGATTTGAAGCACCACCTGAGCTCAGTACTGAAGAAGAAAAAAGTAATCAACAGTTGCAGACAAAAATAAGGGGCATCTTAGAGGAATTTAAATATGCAGAAGGAAATAACCTTGCTATTCCCAAGACGTTCAAGACTAGAGTCCCCTACGAAGATCTGTATGGATTGAAAGCCTTTAGTGCTTTTGTCATTAACCATCCACTCGATGGCTTGACTAGAGTGGAACCTCACCAACAACAGGTTTCAGGCTCAGTTGACCGTAAGTTTCCTTTCTTTTTACAAAGTGCCCATAAAGCACCAGAACCTAATGTCATTATCTTGATTGAAGGCCAAGGGCACAAAAAAGCAGCATTCGAATGGTTGAAGTCTGAAGCAACGAAGTGCGCAGAAAAGAATATCAAATGCTATGACCTGGCGGAGTTTACCCTCTGGCTATAAGGGTCAAAACAAAAAGCCGGGCCCCTCCCGGCTTTTGTTTGTGCTGGCGGCGACACGCCCCTTGGCACTACCCCACCTTGAAGCTGCCCTTCATCAGGGCGAAGTGGCCCGGGAAGGAGCAGAAGAAGGTGAGATCCTTGCCCGCCAGGCCGTCGGTCTTGAAGGTGACGCTGGTGCTCTCGCCGCCCCCCACCAGCTTGGTGTGGGCCAGGATCCTGGGGTCATCCTTGGGCAGGTAGTCGTGATCGACCCCGGCGCTCATGCCGGCGGTGGCGATGGCCTGATAGTCGGCGGTGTTGGCCAGCACCCAGTTGTGGCCCATGTTGGCCACCGGCAGCTTGCCCGTGTGATTGAGGGTCACCGTCACCTCCTTGCAGGTGGCCGGCACGCTCATCGCGGTCTGGTTGTACTGCATGGCGTCATTGCCTTCGATCACCAGTGCGCACTCGTCGGCCAGGACCGGGGTGGCGAGGGAGCCAAGAAGCAGCAGGGTTAACACCTTTTTCATCATTTTCTCCTTTGATTGACGAAGGATGACAGCACAGGCATCTCGCCCCCGTGGGCGCGACCCGCAAAGATGCTGTCAGGATCGATCTTCATTGTATTCAAATGTCGCCGAAGGACGACCGCTTTTGGGCCAGCCTGAGGGCCCGGTCACTTCTTTTCTCCCGACCCCGGGCCCAAAGCGGGTTGATCACATCCCCGTCTGGCTTAATTATTTGCGGCCTTCCCGCCCACGGCCACTCGCCAACACCGCAGCCGTTGGCTAAGCTGCTCCCCCGTCGATGACTCCCGCGAGAATGAGAGATGAAGTTCCCCTTTGCGCCTGCGCTGGCGCGCACCCTGCTGCTCTCCCTGATCCTGCTGCTTGGCGCCTGCCAGCCGGCCCCGACCCAGACCCGCATCCAGGGCAATACCATGGGCACCTATTATGCGGTGACCCTGAGCGACCCCTTCCCCGGCGGACAGGGGGCACTGCATCAGGAGGTGGAAGCGCTGCTGGCACGCCTGAACAAGGAGATCTCCACCTATGATCCGGGCTCCCTCATCTCCCGCTTCAATCAGGGAACGGGGCAACCCCCCCAGGTCATCCCGGCCACCATGGCGAAGATTGTGCAACAGGGCATTGACGCCGGGCACCTCACCCGGGGGGTTCTCGATGTCACCGTGGGCCCCCTGGTCAATCTGTGGGGATTCGGGCCGGACAAGCGCCCGGTCAGGCGGCCCGGCGCAGAGCAGATCGCCAAGGCGCGGGAGCGGGTCGGCATCGACAAGCTCACCCTGACCCCCGAGGGGGATCACTTCCTGCTCGGCAAGGCCATCCCAGATCTCTATCTGGATCTCTCCACCCTGGGCGAGGGGGCGGCCTCCGACGAGATAGCCGGGCTGCTGGAGCAAAAAGGGGTCCACAACTACCTCATCGAGGTGGCGGGGGCGGTGCGCAGCAAGGGGCACAACGACAAGGGCAATCCCTGGCGGGTGGCCATCGTCGAGCCCTCGGACAGACCGGGCGCCATCGAGGACGTGGTGACCCCGAACGGCATGGCGGTGAGCACCGCCGGCAGCTATCGCAACTATTACGAGCTCGACGGCAAGCGCTACTCCCACATCATCGATCCTGCCACCGGCGAGCCCGTGACCCACAAGCTGGTCTCCGCCACCGTCATCACCCCCACGGCCCTGGAGGCCGATGCCCTCGACACCGCCCTCATGGTGATGGGTCCCGAGCGGGCGATGGCCTTTGCCAGGGAGCACAAGCTGGCGGTCTATCTCATCGAGAAGACCGCCACGGGCTTTGCCGCCAGCCACACCCCCGAGTTTGCCCCCTATCTGGTGCGCAAGCAGCCCTGAATGACGAGGCCCCGCAGTGCGGGGCCTCGTTCACTGACCGCCTATTCGATGGGGATGCGGTGGGGCGCGGGGCTGGCCGCCTGCTTGGGCAGGCGCAGGGTGAGGATGCCGTTGTCAAAGCGGGCGCTCACCTGCTCTGGCGACACCTCCACCGGCAGCTCGACGCTGCGCGACACGCTGCCATAGTAGCGCTCGCTGCGCAGGGCCCGTTCATCCTTGTTCTGGCTGTCAAACTGGCGGATCTCCGCCTTCAGGGTCACCAGCTTGCCGTGCACGTCCACGTGGATGTCCTCCTTCGCCACTCCGGGCAATTCCGCCTGCAGCAGGTAGTCATCCCCGCTCTCCCGCAGATCCAGCTTGATCTGGCTGGGCAACGGGTCCCCGTGCAGGGGGCGGATGTAGAAGCCGGAGGCCATGTCGTGGAACAGATCATCAAACAGGCTGGTGCGACTTGGTAGCAAACTCATCTGATCCCTCCTTGTGAGCGGGCAAGGGAGCAGACGGGCACCCTGCCCTCTGCCGCCTCCCGCATGCTGACGCTCTTCAAGTCTAAAAACCGGGACGTCGCCTGCCAGTGCCAACTCGCCTTCCCTTGACCGGGATCAAAGGCAAGACACCCTTTTTTTCACCCAAGGTCTGCGGGAAAAACCGGGGGGCCTCCCCATGTGCAATTGCCTGCCTGCGGACTTTGGTGGCACACTTCTCCCACCAGCCCGTAGCGCCTTGATGCCAGACAGATGCAGACACCGGACTCCGTACCCGAGAAGAAACCCCAGCCCAAGCCCAAGCGCATCCTGCTGGTCAACGAACAGCGTTCCTTCCAGATGATGATGAAGGCGATGCTGATCAACATCGGCATCAACCGCATCACCTACACCAACTCCGCCGACGAGGCGCGCCGCCGCTGCCAGAAAGAGAGCTTCGACATCTATCTGCTCGACTATGAGCTGGGGGCGGGCGAGAACGGCCGCCAGTTGCTGGAAAGCCTGCGGGATCAGCAACTCATTCCGCCCCAGAGCGTGGTGATCATGGTCAGCAGCGACGGCTCCCGCGCCATGGTGCTGAGCGCGCTGGAAGCCGAGCCCGACGAATACCTGATGAAGCCCTTCTCCCAGGAGCAGTTCTCGTTTCGTCTCAAACGCGCCCTCGCCCGGCGCCAGGCGCTGGAGAGCGTCTTCAGCGCCCTCACCCGGGACGATCTGCCCGCCCTGGTGGAGGCCTGTGCCAAACAGGCGGACGCGGTGCCCCGCTTTGCCAACTTCTGCCGCTGCCTGCAGGCCGATACCCAGCTCAAGCTGGGCCAGGCCAAGGAGGCCCGCAGCCTGATGCGCCAGCTGCTGGCGGGGCAGGAGAACAGCTGGGCTCGCCTCACCCTGGGCAAGGCGTGCCATACCCTGGGTCTGCACGAGGAGGCGGTGAGCCACCTGCAAGCCACCCTGAAACACACCCCCCTGATGGTGGAGGCCTACCTCTGGCTCGCGGAGTCCCTGCTGGCGCTGGGCAATGACGAACAGGCCCAGCAGGAGCTGCGCCGGGCGGTGGACATCTCTCCCCAATCGGTGCAGCTCTCCCGCCGTCTGGCGGAGGTGTGCCTGCAACGGCACGACTACGCCCAGGCCAAGGACGTGCTGCTCGCCCTCATCGACTTGTCGCGCAACTCGATCCACCGCACGCCGCATTATCTCGGGGCCTATATCCAGACCCTTACCCTCTACGCCCTCAACAGCAACGACGGCTACCACATCGCCAACCTGCAAAAGCAGGTGAACTCCGCCCTGTCGCGCATCCGCGACTCCCTGATGATGTCGGAGTTCAACTACCCGGTGTTCGAGCAGATCTGCCAGGCCCGGGTGCGCATCGCCCTGGGAGAGCTGCTCAAGGGCAAGAAGATGCTCTATCGCGCCAACCAGAACTGGCTGGACGAGCCCGCCACCATGCCTCCGGCCCTCCTTGGCGAGACCATACTCGCCCTCTATCAGCTCGGGGAATTCGAGTACGCCGAGAGCCTGCAATCCCTGCTGGCGGAGGATGAGGATCGGCTGCTCACCACCTGCATCCAGGTGACCCGGGATGACAAGACGGTGCAGGAGCGGCGCCAGCGCTATCAGCAGCTCAACGATCTGGGCATCAAGGCCTATCAGGCCGGGGAGCTGGAGCAGGCCCTCGGCCACTTTCGCGAGGCCCTGCGCCGGGCGCCCGCCAATACCGGCGCCGCCCTCAACAAGATCCAGGTGCTGCTGCAACTCATGCAGAAGAACCGCAAGAGCCCGGAGTTTGGCGCCGAGTGCAAGGAGACCCTGGAGGTGCTGGAGGGCATCCCCCTCAACCCCGCCCAGCAGGAACGTTTTTGCAAGCTGCGCCAGGAATATCATCAGCACAGCTGATATCCCCCCTCCTCCCCTCACCTATGCTGATACTGACTCAGGGAAGGGAGGGGCAACACCATGGCAATGTGCCGATACCTGGTGGCCGATGGCCGCCACTGCACCGAAGAGGCAGGGGATCATGATCTCTGCCGCTGGCACGACCCCGCTGCGGCCCACAACACCCCTGATACCGCCGAGGCGCTGGAGCGCTATGTGCGCCAGGGAGGCCTGTGCCACGGCCTGCAACTGGCCCGCGCCGAGCTGGCGGATCTCAACCTGGTGAACAGGCAGGGTCCGGAGGGATTCTTGCTGGAGCAGTGCAACCTCTATCGCGCCAACCTGCGGGGGGCCCATCTCTACGGCATTCGCATCAAGGGTGGCAGCCTGATGAAGGCCGATCTGAGCGAAGCGAACCTCCACTGCGCCACCCTCGACGACGTCAACCTGCTCGGCATCCGCTGGAAGAACACCCGCCTCGACAACCTGGAGACGGGCAAGCGGCTGATGCAGGACAGAAAGGGGCGCCGCGAGCGGGACCCGGCACAGGCCCGCGTCTGGTTCAAGGAGGCGGAGGAGACCTACCGGGATCTGCGCAAGGCCTCGGAGGCCCAGGGCATCTTCACCATGTCCGGTCGCTACATCCAGCAGGAGCTCACCATGCGCCGCCTGCAGATGCCGTTCTGGTCCTACCGCCGCTTCGCCTCCTGGATAGTGGATCTCTTCTGCGGCTACGGCGAGGCCCCGATGCGGGTGGTGCTCTTCTCCCTGCTGCTCATCGTCATCTGCAGCATTTTTTACTTCTTCTGCGGCCTCAACTTCGCGGGCACCCACCTCATCTATCGCCCGGACGCCCCCTTGGAGCAGAACGCCATCTTCCTGATGGAGTGCCTCTACTACAGCGTGGTGACCTTCACCACGCTGGGGTATGGGGACTTCACCCCGGTGGGGTTGTCGCGGATCTTCGCCGCCTTCGAAGCCTTTACCGGCAGCTTCACGCTGGCACTGTTCGTGGTGGTGTTTGTCAAGAAGATGACCCGCTAGAAACCTGTCCACGATCTTGCTGGGAAGCCGCTTCCAAGGCTCATATGCTGCTCGCTTATGTGTCGCCAGGCGCTCTCATGTATACATATACACTCAGGTTCCTCTGCTGCGCGTCACCTTGCTGACAGACTCTCGCGACAGATCGTGAACAGATTCCCGAGCCGCTGCGCCAGTCACAGCCCCCGAACTTGCATCCATCGCGGATTCCTAGTCCAATAAGCGACGAACAAAAACGACATGAGCACCCCGAACATGAAGATCATCTCTTTCAATATCAATGGCCTGCGCGCACGTCTTCATCAGTTGCAAGCCCTTATCGACAAGCACCAGCCGGACGTGATCGGCCTGCAGGAGATCAAGGTGCACGACGAAGCCTTCCCGGTCGCGGACGTGGAGGCCATGGGCTACCACGTGGTCTTCCACGGCCAGAAGGGGCATTACGGGGTCGCCATCATGAGCAAGCAGGCTCCCATCGAGGTGCAAAAGGGCTTCCCCACCGATCCGGAAGATGCCCAGCGCCGCATGATCATGGCCAGCTTCAAGCGGGAAGACGGCTCCGTCATCAAGGTGATGAACGGCTACTTCCCCCAGGGGGAGAGCCAGGATCATGAGACCAAGTTCCCGGCCAAGCAGAAGTTCTATGAGGACCTGCAGCACTACCTCGAGACCCACCACACCCCGGACGACCAGATAGCGCTGATCGGGGATATGAACATCTCCCCCACGGATCTCGACATCGGCATCGGCGAGGCGAACCGCAAGCGCTGGCTGCGGGATGGCAAGTGCTCCTTCCTGCCCATCGAGCGGGAATGGATGGAGCGCCTCAAGGGGTTCGGCCTCACCGACACCTTCCGCGCCGCCAACCCCACCGAGTGCGAGCGCTTCTCCTGGTTCGACTACCGCTCCAGGGGCTTTGACGAGAACCGGGGCCTGCGCATCGACCTCATCATGGCCTCCGACGCCCTCAAGGACAAGGTGACCGAGACCGGCATCGACTACGAGCTGCGCGGCATCGACAAACCCTCGGATCACGCCCCCATCTGGACCTGCTTCGCCTGATCCCCACGCCAGGCTCGCCCTCGCCAAAAGAACCTGCCCCCGCCCATGCGGGGGCTTTTTTTGTTCACTGCCCCGCCCTTTCTTAATCCATGTCAATTCCCAGGCAGACGGCGCTTGCCAGGCCTTGACCTTCTCCTTTCGGCAAGGTTTAGATTCGGCCCATCCGTCACAGGGAAACCACCCATGCTCTCATCGAGATTGCCCACCACGTTCATCGCCCGGCTGTTGCTGGGGCTGATGCTCGTCTGCAATCTCACCCTGTGCATCGGCTGGCATGGGGCGGCCACCGCCCTGCCAAGTGACGCATCCGCATCCATCCTGGCTCCGGCGCAGTTCACCTTGTCTCATGGACGGCACCAGAGCGAGCCGATGCAGTACACCGCCATGCACCAGGCCGACACAGCCTCCCTCTCCTGCCACGGCGGCCCCCAGAGTGAGGCGGCCCCGCCCGGGGAGGAGTGCCAGATGCAGAGCGGCCTCTTCGGCGCCACCAGTGCGCCGCCCCTGCTCGGCCTGCTGCTGTCACTGCTGCTTCCCCTGCTGTTGCTCCCTTCGTGGCGCCTCGCCCCCCTGCTGGACAACTGGTTGCGGGATCCCTTCCTGCGATCCCGCGGCACCCACCCTCCCTCTTGGCCACGCCGACACCTGATGTTGTCGGTGCTGCGCCACTAGAAAGCGCTTCTCTCACGGCAGCGACAAGCCTCGGCTTGCCCGTATCCTGCCGCCTTGCCTGACCCTGTGACGACTGGCCCCGCCAGCAACAGGGAGCCGTGCGCGCTGACACAGCTGCGCCCCGTTTGCCGCCTCGTGGTGATGCCCTGCCCGCGCACACCACCACACTGGCGGCCCGACAGAAGAGAAGAGATATCATGTCATTCCCCCCCGTTACCCGGTCTGCCTGCGCGCAGCCGTGCCAACCCTCCCTTCGCCTCCCGCGCGCCGGAGGCTTGTCATGAACAAGACGTTGTTGATGTCCGCCCTGCTGCTGACCCTCGGCGCTGGTGGCGGCTACTGGGCCGCCAAACAGACCTCCGATGGCGCCAGCGCCAAAGAGAAGACGCCCCTTTACTGGGTCAACCCCATGGATCCCCGCGACAAGCGCGATGGCCCCGCCAAGGACAACATGGGGATGGACTTCATCCCCGTCTATGAGGAAAAACAGGGCGGCTCACCGGGCATAGTCACCATCAGCCCGGAGATCCAGCAGAACCTGGGGGTACGGCTCGCCAAGGTGGAGAAGCTCCCCATCCACCAGCAGATCGAGACGGTGGGTTACGTCGGCTATGACGAGGACAGGCTGGAAGCCGTCAACGCCCGCATGGCGGGCTGGATCCGCACCCTCGCCATCAAGAGCGAGGGGCAGCAAGTGAGCAAAGGCCGCCTGATTTACGAGCTCTACGCCCCGGATCTGGTCAACGCCCAGCACGAGTATCTGCTGGCGCTCAACACCGCCAACCCCCTGCTGCTGCGCGCCGCCGAGGGCAAGCTCAAGTCCCTGCAGGTACCGGCGGATCAAATTGCGGCCCTCAAGCGCAGCCGACAGGTGCAGGAGACGGTGCGCATCTATGCCCCCAGCAGCGGTTATGTCTCCGAGCTGAAGGTGCGCGAAGGCCAGTATGTGGAGCCCGCCGCAGCGCTCTTTAACATCAGTACCCTCAAGCAGGTGTGGGTGAGCGCCGAGGTGTTCGAACGTCAGGCGGCCCAGCTGAAGGTGGGCGATCCGGTCACCATGACCCTCGACTATGCCCCCGGCCGCAGCTGGCAGGGCCGGGTCGATTACCTCTACCCGACTCTGGATGCCACCACCCGTACTCTCAAGGTACGGCTGCGCTTTGCCAACCCGGACGAGTTTCTGAAGCCCAATATGTTCGCCAAGGTGACGATTCAGGCGGGCAAGGGAGAGCCGCAATTGGTGGTGCCGAGCGAAGCGGTGATCCGCACCGGCAGCCAGGACAGGCTGGTGCTGGCGCTGGGGGATGGCAGCTTCAAGTCGGTGGCCGTCACCCTGGGCCCCCAGTTTGGCGACAAGGTTGCCATCCGGGAGGGAGTTGAAGCGGGGGACAGTATCGTCAGCTCGGCCCAGTTCCTGCTCGACTCCGAATCGGCCATCGATTCGGACTTCCAGCGCATGACGGCGGTGCGCCCCGCCCAGGTGTGGACTCAGGGGGAGGTTGAAAGCATCGATCTGGCCAACCGTACCCTGATGGTCTCCCACCAGCCCATCCCCGAGTGGCAGTGGCCCGCCATGGAGATGGAGTTCACCGTGGCCGACGGGGTCGATATGAGCAAGCTCACCGAAGGGCAGACCCTGCATCTGCAAGTGATGCAGGAGGGGGATGAGTACCGCATCACCACCATCCATCAGGAGCAAGCGCCGGCCAACGGCGATGCCACTAAGCCCGCAACGGATGAGATGGGCAAGATGGAAGGCATGGACCATAGCCAGCACGATATGGGAGCCAAATCATGATCCCGTCGATTATTCGCTGGTCCATCGGCAACCGCTTTCTGGTGCTGCTATTGACCCTCATGCTCACCGCCTGGGGGCTCTGGTCGGTCAAACAGACCCCGGTAGACGCCCTGCCGGATCTCTCCGACGTGCAGGTGATCATCAAGACGGCCTATCCGGGCCAGGCACCCCAGGTGGTGGAGGATCAGGTGACCTACCCCCTCACCACCGCCATGCTGGCGGTGCCGGGGGCCACCACGGTGCGCGGCTACTCCTTCTTCGGCGACTCCTTCGTCTATGTGCTGTTTGACGACAGCACCGACCTCTACTGGGCCCGTGCCCGGGTGCTGGAGTATTTGAGCCAGGTTGCCCCCAACCTGCCCGTCTCCGCCCGTCCCCAGCTCGGCCCCGATGCAACCGGGGTGGGCTGGGTCTATCAGTACGCGCTGGTGGACAGAACCGGCAAACATGATCTCAGCGAGCTCACCTCCCTGCAGAACTGGTTCCTCAAGTACGAGCTGCAGACGGTGGACGGGGTCTCCGAGGTCGCCACCGTGGGCGGCATGGTGCGCCAGTATCAGGTGCGGGTCGACCCGGACAAGCTGCGCGCCTACGGCATTCCGCTCTCCCTAATCGAGACCGCCATCAAGCAGGGCAACCAGGAGACCGGCGCCTCCGTCATCGAGATGGCGGAAGCGGAGTACATGGTGCGCTCCAACGGTTATCTGAAGAGCGTGGAAGATCTCAAGCAGATACCCCTCGGTACCAATGTGCGCGGTGCGCCCCTGCTGCTGGGCGACGTGGCGGATGTGGTCACCGGCCCCCAGAGCCGGCGCGGCCTGGCCGAGCTCAACGGTGAAGGGGAAGTGGTGGGCGGCATCATCGTCATGCGTTACGGCGAGAATGCCCAGCACACCATCGACGGGGTCAAGGCGCGGCTGGCGGAGCTGAAAAGCAGCCTGCCAGAGGGGGTGGAGGTGGTCACCGTCTACGATCGATCCGACCTTATCCAGCGCGCCATCGACAACCTCTCCGGCAAGCTGGTGGAGGAGTTCGCGGTGGTGGTGCTGGTCTGTCTCGCCTTCCTGTTCCACTTGCGTTCATCCCTGGTGGTGGTCATCTCCTTGCCCATCGCCATCCTGACCGCCTTTATCGTGATGCACCTGCAGGGGATCAACGCCAACATCATGTCGCTGGGGGGCATCGCCATCGCCATCGGCGCCATGGTGGATGGCGCCATCGTGATGATCGAGAACGTCCACAAGCACATGGAGCGGGAGGCGCTCACCGACAAGAACCGCTGGCGCATCATCACCGAGGCGAGCATAGAAGTGGGGCCCGCCATCTTCTTCTCCCTGCTCATCATCACCATCAGCTTCCTGCCGGTGTTCGCGCTGGAGGCGCAGGAGGGGCGGATGTTCCACCCCCTCGCCTACACCAAGACCTACGCCATGGCGGCGGCGGCCGGGCTCGCCATCACGCTGGTGCCGGTGATCATGGGTTACTTCATCCGTGGCAAGGTACTGGCGGAGCAGGCCAACCCGCTGAACCGCTGGCTAAGCCAAGGCTATGTGCCACTGCTCAAGGCCGTGCTGGCCCGTCCGAAAACCACCCTGGCCATCGCCGCCGTGGTAACGGTGGCGGGCTTCTGGCCGCTCAAGTACCTGGGCTCCGAGTTTATTCCGCCGCTGGATGAGGGGGACATCATGTACATGCCCACCACAGCAGCAAATATCTCGGTGGGCAAGGCGCGGGAGATTTTGCAGCAGACCGACAAGCTCATTCGTACCGTGCCCGAGGTGCAGAACGTGTTCGGCAAGGCGGGGCGCGCCGACTCAGCCACCGACCCTGCAGACCTGGTGATGATGGAGACCAGCATCCAGCTCAAGCCCCGCGACCAATGGCGCCCCGGCATGACCCCGGAAAAGCTGAAAGAAGAGCTCGACTCCCTCATCCGCTTCCCCGGTCTCACCAACGCCTGGGTGCCCCCCATCAAGACCCGCATCGACATGCTGGCCACCGGTATCAAGACCCCGGTCGGCATCAAGATTGCGGGGCCCGATCTCAAGGTGATCCAGCAGCTCGGCCAACAGCTTGAACAGATTGTCGGCAAGGTGGAGGGCGCCTCATCGGTCTACGCCGAGCGGGTGGCCGGTGGCCGCTATGTGAAGGTGGACATCGACCGACTGAAAGCGGCCCGTTACGGCCTCAATATCGCCGACGTGCAGGCGGTGCTCGCCACCGCGGTGGGCGGCATGGAGGTGGGCCAGACCATCGAGGGGCGCGAGCGCTACCCCATCAACCTGCGCTATCCCCAGAGCTATCGCGATTCGGTGGCCAGTCTGGAACTGCTGCCGGTGGTGACGCCGAGCGGCGCCCGCATCGCCCTGGCGGACGTGGCCCGGGTCTACATCAGCGACGAGGCGCCCATGCTGCGCAGTGAAAACGCGCGCCTCAACGGCTGGGTCTTCGTCGATATTCGCGGCCGCGATATCGGCTCCTTCGTCGATGAAGCCAAGGCCGAGGTGGGCAAGCAGCTGGTGCTGCCGGCGGGCTACGCCCTCACCTGGTCCGGCCAATACGAGTACATGGAGCGGGCCAAGGCACGCCTCGCCTACGTGGTGCCATTGACCGTCGCCATTATCGTGCTGCTGCTCTATCTGGCGTTTCGCCGCGTTCAGGAGGTACTGCTCATTCTCACCACCTTGCCGCTGGCGGTGGTGGGCGGGATCTGGACCCTCTGGCTGCTCGACTTCAACCTCTCGGTGGCAGTCGGGGTGGGCTTTATCGCCCTGGCGGGGGTGGCGGTGGAGACCGGCGTGCTGATGCTGGTCTACCTCAACCACGCCTGGGATGAGCTCGTGGCCAGCGGCAAGCCGGACCAGGCGGGGCTGCATCGTGCGGTGATCCACGGCGCCGCCCTGCGCCTGCGCCCCAAGATGATGACGGTGGTCACCATCATCGCGGGCCTCTTGCCCATCATGTGGAGCCACGGCACCGGCTCCGAGGTGATGCAGCGCATCGCCGCCCCCATGATCGGCGGCATGGTGAGCGCCTTGGGTCTGACCCTCTTGGTGCTGCCCGCCGCCTACTACCTGTGGCGCAGCCGCAGCCTGCCTGATTATCAACAATCCGAATGACCCGATTTCCCAACCCTTTTCGACTGAACGATTGAAGGAAAACACCATGAACTACAAGACGCAGACCCTGACATTGCTGCTCGGCCTTGCCACCCACACCGGCCTGCAGGCTGCCGAGATGATGAACCATCAGGGCCACGACATGGCGCAAATGGAGGGGATGAACCATGAGGGCCACGACATGGCCGCCATGCAAACCGAGCAGACCCTGACCAAGGGGACCATCACCCGCCTCGATGCCGCGAGCGGCAAGGTCGGCATCAAGCACGAGGCCATCGCGAACCTCAAGATGCCGGCGATGACCATGGTGTTTCGGGTGGCCGATCCCGCCCTGCTCAAGGATCTGAAAGTGGGGGATGCGGTGCGCTTTCACGCCGAAAACCCGGCCGGCAAGCTCACCGTGACCGCTATCCAGAAACGGTAACCACTGCCTTGAGCCATAAAAACGGCGGGATTATCCCGCCGTTTTTATTTATGACATCACAAGATGCGGCTCTTCAGCCACGAATATGCGCGATAAAGGCGTCGATCTGCTCACGGCCGCAGGCGGGGTTCATGAAGACCGCCTTCTCCCCGGCGATATAGGAGTACTTGCCACGCTCGTCGTAGTCCGAGTGCGCCACCGCCTCCACCCAGTTGGTGTAGAGCCCCACCTTGCCGCGTCCCTTGAACAGGCTGCGGTGGTACTCGGTGTTGCGTGCCAGCCGCGCCTTGTAGGCCGCATCCGGGCTACGGGCCAGCTCGAAGGCGAACTCGGCTTCCGGGTCCTGCACCCACTCGGGGTTGTAGATCTTGAAGCCGACACTGGGCCCCTGATTCTCCTGGGCCACCAGCTTGACGTTGCCGAGCTGGCTTAACCGGAAGCGGAAGTAGTTGGCGTTTTGCAGGCAGTGGGCAAGCACGGTGCGATACCCCTCCACCCCCAGGTAGTTGAGGGCCGCATAGGCACCGAACAGGCCGCTCGCCCCCCGGGAGCACTCGATGGTGGATTGCAGGTGGGTCTGACCCTGGATGTCCCGCTCGAAGTAGGAGAAGTTCTCCGGGTCATTCTCCATCGCCTTGAGATCGCTCTGCTCTTTTATCATCACCAGGCTGGAGGTGTAGGGCACATAACCCCACTTCTGGAAGTCGACGGTGAAGGAGTCGGCGTATCTGAGCTCGGCGAAGCGGCTCACGTTGCGCTCTATCCCCGCGAGCGTCGCGGCGTTGATGGCCAGCGGGTTGGCGGCAAAGTCGTAGTCCAGGAAGAAGATCATCGACCAGCCGATGGCGGCGTCGACGTGGATGTGGGGCTTGACCGCCACCTCGAAGCGCTCGCACAGCCTGTCCCGCAGCTCGACCACGGGTTTGACCCTATCCACCCCGAAGGTGTCGGTGGTGCCCATGGTGAGCATGATGGTGGGCACCACGTGATGAAGGGCGAAGCAGGCAGTCAGGGTACGCTCGAGGTGGTCGAGATCGATGTCGTTGTTCTCGCCCACCTGGATGCGGATGGTCTTGTTCTCGATGTCCACCCCGAGCAGGGAGAGGTTGGTGATGTTGGAGTAGTGACCGCCCTGGGAGTTGATGATGCGGTAGTCCTGATAATGACCGAGCCCCTTGTGCTTGGCTTCCGGCAGGCTCTTGCGAATGCCGAGCAGGTAGCCGTAGAGGTTACAAAACGTCCCCCCCTGGGTGAAGATGCCGGTGGCGCGGGCCGGGTCGTAACCCGCCAGCAGCGCTATCTGGCGCACCACCTTCTTCTCCAGCTCCTCCGCCACCCCGGCGTATTCGGAGTAGACCAGGTTGGGGTTGGCCAATATGCCCATCTGGGCGCCATAGATGGCGGGATCCGCCGACATGGTGATGACGTTCTCGACGCTGGAGGGGTTCTCCCAATCTTTTGACAGGGCGCCGGCAAACAGCAGCTCCGCCATGGGCTCCCCCGGCGTGCGCATGGTGGCTGGCACCGGCATGGTTTCGCAGAGATCCGCCAGGCGGGCGCGACCATCGGGCCAGGCATTGAGCCGCGCATCCGGCGCCAGTCCGCGGGCGCGAAACTCGTTGAGGGTGGCAAAGCCGGGCTCGCGAAACACCGGCCAGAGGTCGGGGTTGCGTGAGAAAAAGTGGGCTTTGACGGTGGCAAAACGGCGGGCGAATTCGGGGGAGACGGCGTTGACGCCCTCATCTTTCAGATAGACCAAGTGATTCATTTTAATACCATTGATACTGCTGAGGTGCGGTTTTTATACTCCAGTGACACCTCTATCAACAGAGACAATAACTAATGGTCTGCCCTACTTTTTGTCATGTTGGCGCCCTGACGGGCGCCGCGCCCCCTCTCCCCTCTTTTCCCCTGTTCATCTTGTGATCCTGGTCATGGGCAAGGTCAGCGCAGGGCGGTCAGCAGCCATGCCGAGAATCCTTCCAGCTCGGAGTTGGCCGAAAACGTCGCCCGCCACTGACGCAGCAACGCGTCGATGGCGTCGGGACGATAGGCCACCCCGGGCAGGCGTGCGGCCAGGTCATCCAGGGGCGCAGGGTCCAGGGTGTCACTGAAGATCTGTGCCCGTCCTATCACCCCCTTCTCCACGTCGAAATGCAGCTCCACCCCGCCCCAGCCGAAACGCTCGTCCAGCTGATGGCTGAACGCCGGGGCATGGCCGAAGTTCCACTCCCAGCTGCGCTGGCGGGCGAAGGTCTCGGCGAAACCAGGCAAGTCCGGCATCCGCTCGGGGGAGATGTGCTCGGGCTGCACCACCTCACCGTGATGGGCAAAGAAGGCGTCGCACAGAGCCTGCACCACCTGCTCATGATCCAGACCAGGCAGCAGCTCGCCAAGGTTCGCCACCCGGCTTCTCACCGAGCTGATGCCCTTGGCCGCGAGCTTCTTCGGATCCGGGTTGAGGTAGTTGGCGAGGCGGCCGAGATCGGCATCCAGCAGCAGGGTACCGTGGTGAAAGCCGCGATCATGGGTCTCCCGGTAGGCCGAACCCGACACCTTGCGATCCCCGTCCGGGGTCGCCACCAGCAGGTCGTTTCGCCCGGAGGCAAAAGCGCTCACGCCGAGTCTGGCGAGGGCATCGATGACGATGGTGGTGGAGACGCTCTTGTCATAGCCGGGCTTGCCCGCCATGAAGGTGAAGCAGCTGTTGCCAAGGTCGTGAAACACGGCGCCGCCCCCGCTGCTGCGCCGGGCCAGGGTCACCCCGTCCTCTTCCATGCGGCGGGTATTGCACTCCTTCCAGGGGTTCTGGGCCCGGCCTATCACCACGGTATTAGCGTTGCGCCACAGGAACAGCACCCGCTGGGCCGGGTCCATCTGGCGAAAGATGCACTCCTCCACCGCGAGGTTGAACAGGGGATCGTGGGAGTCGGAGAGCAGCAGGCGCAAGGAAGACATGACAGGACCTTCTCGGAAAACAGGAAACGGATGACTACCATACCACCCTGAACGGAGGAAGGCGTCCCCCGACCGCCACAGGTCGACACCCGATCGGGGCAAGAGCATCAACTTCTGATACGACAGGAGAAGACAAGCGGGAGTCGCCGAAAACACGCAGTTTATCATTAACAGGCGAGAAGAGAGGCGGCAGCCACCCCTCTTGGAATGACACCTTATGCCCTTGTCACCGGGCCGGTGACGGGTTGACAAGGTTTCAAAACGAGCCGTGACGCCCATTGACGTGATGAATGACACAAAAATGACTTTTACTGCCTCCCGCGCCCCATCTTATTGGGGCCTGCTCCCCTTGCGAATGGCAGGAAATTGTTTGACTCTAGCCAGAAGAGCACCTCCCGAGAGAACAGCGGTATGACGGAGTCCGATGCATCTCGCCAGCCTGTACGCTGGCTTCTGCCTTTCTGGGTGATGATTGCCACCCTGACCACGGCTCCCCTCAGGGCGGATGAGCGCGTCATCCTGCAACTTCCCTGGCAGCACCAGTTCCAGTTTGCCGGTTACTACGCCGCCATCGCCAAGGGGTTCTACCAGGAGGTCGGCCTGCAGGTCACCCTGCGGGAGGCGGGGCCGGGCACCGACGTCATCAATGAAGTCACCACGGGTCGCGCCCAGTTCGGCATCCGCGGCAGCGATCTGCTGCTGGCCCGGGCAGCAGGTCGCCCTGTGGTGGTGCTCGCCGCCATGTTGCAGCACTCCCCCCTGATGCTCATCACCCTGGAGCGGCCGGATATCCAGACCCCGGGCGATCTGGCCAACAAGCGGCTGATGCTCGAACCCGGCTCCAACGAGCTGCTCACCTACCTGCATCGCTACACCCGCAGCCGGCAGTGGGATACCCTGCCCTACGAGCGGGGGGTACAGGCACTGCTGAGGGGCCAGGCGGACGCCATCAGCGCCTACAGCACAACCGAGCCCTTCACCCTGCAGCAACAGGGCATTCCCTACCGGGTGTTCAGTCCCCGCGACATCGGGTACGACTTCTACGGAGACAACCTCTTCACCTCGGAAAATGAGGTCTTCAACCAGCAGGAACGGGTCCAGCGCTTCTTGCAGGCCAGCCTCAAGGGGTGGCGCTATGCCATGGATCATCCCGAGGAGATGATCAACCTGATCCTGGAGCACTACCCCAGCGGGGCCGGGCGTGAGGCGCTCGCCTTCGAGGCCCGTGAAACCCGGGCCCTGATGCAGCCCGACATCATCGAGCCCGGCTACATGCAGCAGGATCGCTGGCAGCAGATCGCCCGCACCTACCAGGAGGCCGGGATGATCAAGGCGGTGCCCAACCTCACTCCCTTCCTCTACAACAGTACCCAGGCGAGCCTTCGTCAGCAGCGCCAACTGCTCGACAGGAGCGTGGCCATCGCCATGCTGATCTCTTTCTCCCTGCTGGCCCTGCTCGGCGTCTTCCTGCACCTCTATCTGCGTCTGCGGGAAGAGGCCAGTGACCGACAGCGGCTCACCCGGGAACTGGCCCAGCGCGAGCAGCACTACCGTTTCGTGGCGGAGAACAGCGGCGACGTGATCTGGACCATGGACACCGACAGCCTGCGTTTTCGTTACATCAGCCCCGCCATCGCGTCCCTGAGCGGCTATGAGCCCGCCGAACTCTTTGCCCTCTCCCTGCGCCAGCTGCTCCCCGATGAGTCCTGGAAACAGCTTCGCGACGGCATCACCGCCTCCCTCGAGGCCTGGCAACGGGGGGATCATGGGCAGACCCGGTGCGTCATCCACTCCCAGCTGCGCCACAAGCAGGGTCATCTGGTGGCCATCGAGACGGTCACCACCTTGCATGGCAGCGCCAGCACAAGACCGGACGCCATTTTGGGGGTGACCCGGGATGTCACCGAACGTTCGGCCCGGGAGGAGATGATGCGCCGCCTCGCCTTCTATGACCCCCTCACCGGCCTGGCCAACCGCCGCCTGCTGCAACAGCGGCTCAAGGAGACCCTGGAGCAGGCTCCCCAGCAGCCCCTGGCCCTGGTCTTCATCGATCTCGACCACTTCAAGCCCATCAATGACACCTTCGGCCACGAAACCGGCGACCTGCTGCTCAAGCTGGTGGCCGAGCGCATGGGGGAGTGCGTCAGGGAAGAAGATCTGGTGGCACGCCTTGGGGGGGACGAATTCGTCATCATGCTGCCCGATACGGATGCCTCGGCCCTCGCGGTCGCCGACAAGCTGCACCACTGCCTGCATCACCCCTTCCAGCTTGAGCAGCAGGCGCTGCGCATCTCCGGCAGCATAGGGGTCGCCCTCTATCCGGATCACGGCGCCGACCCCAAGACCCTGATGCACCACGCCGATCATGCCATGTATCAAGCCAAGCACCATGGCCGGGGCAGGGTCTGCCTGTTTTCCACCGGGCAGGATCCCCTCCCCGGCACTCTGCAATGGCAGCCCGCCCACGCATGCGGCCACCCCCGCATCGATGCGGACCACCGCCAGCTCTACCTGCTGGCCAACCGCTTGCTCGAGCACATGCAGGATCCCGGCATCCATCCCGATGCCTTGCTGGCAGACATGGCGCAGATATTCGAGATGGCGCGCCAGCACTTCCTCCTCGAAGAGCAGGTCCTCGCGCAATATGGCTATGAGGAGCTGGCGGCCCATCGCCAGGAGCACCAGCATCTGCTGAAAAAAGCCGGTCAGCTGATGGCGGCCGCACAGGCGGGCACCCTTGGCAACGACGCCCTGCTCAACTTCATCATTCAGGAGCTGGTCGTGGGTCACATGAGCCAGGCGGATCGCCGTTATTTCCCCCTGATGAAAACCTGCGATGCCCGCGAGGCGGTGTGATACCCGAAAACAGGGGGCACGTGCCCCCTGTGTTTACCTCTGACTTCGGCGAACGAGCAGGCTGTAGTAGAGCAGCGGGATCACCACCAAGGTGAGCAGGGTGGAAACCAGGATCCCGAAGATAAGGCTGATGGCGAGGCCATTGAAGATGGGGTCATCCAGGATGAAAAGCGCCCCTATCATGGCCGCCTGCGCCGTCAGCATGATGGGTTTGGCTCGCACCTGCGCCGCCTCGATCACCGCCTGCTCGAACGCCATGCCACTCGCCCGCTGCTGCTCGATGAAATCCACCAGCAGGATGCTGTTGCGCACGATGATCCCGGCCAGGGCGATCATCCCGATCATCGAGGTGGCGGTGAACTGGGCCCCCAGCAGGGCGTGACCCGGCATCACCCCGATGAGGGTGAGCGGAATGGGGGCCATGATGATGAGCGGCACCAGATAGGAGCGGAACTGGGCCACCACCAGCAGGTAGATGAGGATCATCCCCACCCCATAGGCCAGCCCCATGTCGCGGAAGGTCTCGTAGGTTATCTTCCACTCCCCGTCCCACAACAGCGCCACCTCCCCCAGCTTGTCGGGCTGATGTACGTAATACTGTGGCAGCGAGATGTCGGCACCGGCGGCAAACATGCCGTAGAGCGGGCTGTCGGCATGGCCGCCCATGTCAGCCACCACCATCACCATGGGCTGCATGTTCTTGTGCATGAGGTAGCTGGGGGCCACCTCGTCACGACGGCTCACCAGCTCGGAGACCCGCACCAGCTGGCCGCTCTGGCTGCGCACCTTGAGAGCCAGGATGCCGGTCAGATCCCGCTTGTCACCGGGGGCGAGCTCGATGCGGATCGGCACCGGATACTTGGCGCCTTGCCCCTGCAGCCAGCTCGCATCCTGATAGCCCACCCCGCCATTGAGGGTCGCCACCAGATCACCGAGATCGACCCCGAGCAGGGCCGCCTGGGCGCGATCCACCACCAGCCGCCACTTGGGCTGAGGGTCGGTCAGATAGATGTCCACGTCCACCAGATCCGCCGTGGCCACAAAGCGGGCCTCTACGGCGCGGGCAGCGGCTTCACGGGCGGCCTGCGTCGGGCCATACACTTCCGCGACAATGGGCGACCAGACAGGCGGTCCCGGGGGCACCTCCACCACCTTGAGGTTGCCCCCTGCCGCACTGGCGATGGCCTGCAAGGGCGCACGCACCGACCGGGCAATCTCGTGACTGCTGCGATCCCGTTCATGCTTGTCCACCAGATTGACCTGAATATCACCCACGTTGGCGCCGCTGCGGATGAAGTAGTGGCGCACCAGCCCGTTGAAGTTGATGGGGGCGGCGGTGCCGGCGTAGATCTGGTAATCCTTCACCTCGGGCACCCTGGCGAGCTCCCGACCCACCGCCAGCAGGGTGCGCTCGGTCTGCTCCAGGGTCGCCCCCTCCGGCATGTCGAGCACCAGCTGGAATTCCGACTTGTTGTCAAAGGGGAGCATCTTGAGCACCACCCACTGCCCCACGGGCATGGCGGCCGCCCCCGCCACCAGCAACAGGATGGCCAGCCAGAGCTTGTGTCTCGCTCTTTTGGCACCCGCCCCCATCAGAAAGGGGGTCATCAGCCGGTAAAAGAGCCCGGCCTTGGCGTCCCCGTGGGCGACATGCCCCTCGCGCTTGAGCAGGTGATTGGCCAGCCAGGGGGAGAAGATAAAGGCCACCAGCAGGGAGATGAGCATCCCCATGCTGGCATTGATGGGGATGGGGCTCATGTAGGGGCCCATCAGGCCGCTGACGAAGGCCATGGGCAGCAGGGCCGCGATGACGGTCAGGGTCGCCAGTATGGTCGGCCCCCCCACCTCGTCCACCGCGCCCGGAATGAGATCCTTGAGGGACCCCTTGCCCAAACCGCGATGACGGTGGATGTTCTCCACCACGACGATGGCGTCATCCACTAGGATGCCGATGGAGAAGATCAGCGCAAAGAGGGACACCCGGTTGAGGGTAAAGCCCCACGCCCAGCTGGCAAAGAGGGTCAGTGCCAGGGTGATGACGATGGCGACCCCCACCACCAGCGCCTCGCGCCACCCCATGCTCACCAGCACCAGCAATACCACCGCCGTGGTGGCAAAGATGAGCTTGCCGATGAGGGTGTTGGATTTGGTCTCGGCGGTGACGCCGTAGTCACGGGTCACCGTCACCTCGACGCCAGCCGGGATGAGCCGGTTCCTGAGGCTCTCGACCCGTGCCTCCACCCGCTTGGCCACCTCCACCGCGTTCTGCCCCGGCTGCTTGCCGATGGCCAGGGTCACCGCCGGGTAGCTGGCTTGCCCCTGCCCCATCCAGCTGCGCTGGACCGGGGTCTCTTCCCCAAGCGCCACCCGGGCCACCTCACCGAGATAGACGGGCTTGTCGCCCTGCAACCCCACCACCAGCTCGCGGGCCTCCTGCTCGCTTTGCAGGAACTGCCCCACCTGCACCTTGATTTCCCGGTTATCCTGCACCACGGCCTGCTCGCTGCCCACCCGGTTGGCGGCAGAGAGACGCTGGTTCAGTTCGCCCCAGCTGATGCCATGGGCGCTGAGGGCCGCCGGATCCGGCATCACCCGCAGCACGGCGCTCTGGCTGCCCAGCGTGTAGATATCGCGGGTACCGGGAATGCGCTTGAGTTCGGTCTCCAGCTCATGGGCGACCCGGGTCAGATCGGGGGCCCCCAGCTGCTTGCTCCAGAGGGTCAGACTGACGATGGGCACATCATCGATCCCCCGGGGTTTTACCAGTGGCTGACCCACCCCCAGCCCCTGGGGCAGCCAGTCTCGATGGGAGTCGAGCTGGTTGTTGAGATCCACGATGGCCTGCTCGCGGCTCACGCCTACCTTGAACACCACCACCAGCAGGGCACCATCGGGTTGGGAGAAGGAGTAGAGGGTATCTATCCCCTTTATCTGGGAGACCACCTGCTCGGCAGCGGTGGTAACGAGGGATTCCACCTCTGCCGGGCTGGCGCCCGGGAAGGGAATGTAGACGTCGGCGAAGGTGACATCGATCTGGGGCTCCTCCTCCTTGGGGGTCACCAGCACGGCAAAGAGGCCGAGCAAGAGCCCCACCAGCGCCAGCAGCGGGGTGATGGCCGAGCCCTGAAACAGGGCCGCCAGCCGACCCGCCAGCCCCAGGCGGCCATGGTTGCCGTTCAGCTCGCTACTCATGGGACACCTCCTGTTGACGGGTCCAGGCATCGGGGGCCAGGGTGTCACCGCCCTTGAGACCCGCCAGGACCTCGCACAGCCCAGCCTCGCAGTGGCCGACCCGCACCGGGGTCAGGGCCCAGCCCTCCCCTTCTTTGAGGTAGACGCCGTTGAACTCCCCCTGCCGCAGCAGGGCGGGCTCCGGCACTTGCAACACCTGACGCTCACCCTGTTTGAGCTGCACCTTGAGCCACATGCCGGGCAGCACCCCTGCCGTGTTCGGCGGCAGATCGAGGCGCAGCCGGAAACTGTGGCTCTGGCTGTCGGCGTAGTTGAAGCGGGTCAGCTTGACGGGAGTCACGGCCTTGCCACCGGGCAGCAGCACCTGCACATCCGACGGCTGGCCGGCGAGAGCCAGTGCGGACTGGGGCAGCTCCAGCTCCACCCTCAGCTCGCCAAGGGAGAAACCGGAGAGCAGCGGCGTACCGGGGGCCACCGTCTCCCCCAGCTCCACCAGCCGCCTGGTCACCACCCCGGCGTAGGGGGCGAGGATACGGGTATAGCCGTAGGCTTCCCGGGCCTGGATGAGGGCGGCCTCGGCGGCATTGACCTCGGCGCGGGCGGCCCGATCCGTTGCCTGGGCGTTGTCGAGCTGGGCCCGGGTGATCACCCCCTTGGCGATGAGGGCCTGATAACGGGTGAGCTGGCGCTCGGCCTCCACCTGCTGGGCCTGGGCCCTGGCCACCCGCGCCTCGGCGCCGGTCACGGCGGCAGACTGCTCCTTGCCGCTTATCTCGAGCAGGGGCTGCCCGGCCTGTACCTCGTCGTTCACATCCACCAGCATGCGGGAGACGCGGCCGCTGGTCTGGGCCGCGACCGTCCCCTGATGAATGGCGCTCACGGTACCGCTCAGGGTGAGCCAGTCGGTGACGCGCTGCGGGGTCAGCGTCAGCGGCCCCTTGGCCTCCTCGGCCGCCACCAGGGTGGATGTCATGACCAGCAGGGTGGTCACCAGCAACCGGATTGTGTTCATCATGATTCTCCTTCCCTGGCTCATGGGCACCTTGAAAACTCAGGCAATACGGTGCTGGCGAGCCTTCTCCAGCACCCTGTTCCAGACCTTGTCCACCAGCAGGATCCCGGCCGCCATGGCCCCGATGAACAACAATATCACGGGCTGTCCGCTGGAAATGAGACTCAAGGCAGGCCCTGGACAGATGCCGACCAGGCCCCAACCGATCCCGAACAGTGCGGCCCCGCCAATCAGGCGGCGATCCAGCACGGGAGCGGGAACCCGGGCCATGGGTTCCCCCAGCAGGCTCAGACGACGGGGCTTCACCAGCAGGAAGTAGCCCGGCATGAAGACAGCCAGGGCCCCCCCCATCACGAAGGCCAGGCTGGGATCCCAGGCACCGGCCAGATCGAGAAACCCGGTGACCCGCGCCGGATCCATCATCCCGGAGAGGGCCATTCCCAGCCCGAACAACAGACCCGCAAACACACTTGTCAGCAATTTCATGGCAATCAACCCGTCAAAACATGTGGTGAGTAAAGAACACGGTCGCCACGCCCATCCCCATAAAGGTGAGCGTCGCCACCACGGAGCGCGTCGACAGCCGCCCCATGCCGCAGATGCCGTGACCGCTGGTGCAGCCATTGCCAAGACGGGTGCCGATGCCCACCAGCAGGCCGGCCAGCAGCACCACGGGCCAGCCGGGCAAGGCATCAAAGGCGGGCATGGTGGCCCAACCCAGGGTCAGCGCCAGCCAGGCCCCCAGTCCCAATCCCAGCAGAAACAGCACCCGCCAGGGCGTCTTGTACTGCATTGCACCGGCCAGAATGCCGCTGATCCCGGCCACCCGGCCGTTGAACAACATCAGGATCAGGGCCGAGAGCCCCGCCAGCATGCCGCCCCCCAACGAGAGCAGCCATTGGCTTTCCATCATCGAATTTCCTCATCTGAGTGACAAAAATGGGTTTGCAGCGCCGCCAGCACATCGGCCGCCGCCTCGCTCACCAGGGAGTAGTAGATCTGCTGGGAGACTTTGCGCGAGCGGACAAGGCCCTGGCGCTTCAATACCGACAGTTGCTGGGAGAAGGCCGACTGCCCGAGCTGGCTGTGGGCCAGCAGCTCCCCGACCCCCTTCTCCCCTTCCACCAGCTGGCAGAGCACCATCAGGCGTTCGGGATGAGCCAGCGCCTTGAGCAGGCCGGCGGCGGCTGTCGCATGTCGGTTCATCTCGTCGAAGTGGCTCATAAGATTAAATTAGCAATTGCTGATATTTGTTCTATTGTATAAAACATCCCTAAATTAGCAATCACTAAACAAAAGGGGACGAGAAATGATCGTCGATAACGGAGTCAGAGTGGTCGCGGGTGGCATGTTGCTGCTGTCGCTGCTGCTCACGGCCTGGGTCCACCCGGGCTTTGTCTGGTTGAGCGTCTTTGTCGGGATCAACCTGATCCAGAGCGCGTTCACCGGGGTCTGTCCCGCCGCCGCCGTGCTCAGGCGAATGGGGCTCAAATAGGCAGGCGGACATATTGGCTCACAGGAGCCGTGTAATAGAGCGGAGGCTCATTATGGCAACCATCATCATCATCGGGGCAGGGTTGGGGGGCATGTCGGCCGCCTACGAGCTCAAGGCCGAACTCGGCAAGCAGCACGACGTCATCCTGGTGAACGACAAACCCGACTTTGAATTCAACCCTTCGAACCCGTGGATTGCGGTCCGGTGGCGAGAGCGCAAGGATATCTCCCTCCCCATAGAGCCTCATGTGAAGAAGAAGGGGATCCGCTTCATCCACGCCGCCCTGACCGGGTTGCAACCCCTCGAACAGCAGATCCGCCTCTCCGATGGCCAGCACCTGCACTACGACTTTCTGGTGCTCTGCACCGGCCCCGCACTCGCCTTTGAAGAGGTGCAGGGAGCGGGCCCGACGGCGGGCGGCACCGCCAGCGTCTGCACCCTCTCCCACGCAGAGGAGTGCCTGCACAGTGTCAACGGGCTGCTCGACGAACCGGGTCCGGTGATCGTCGGTGCCATGCCCGGCGCCTCCTGCTTCGGCCCGGCCTACGAATACGCCTTCATCCTCGATCGTCACCTGCGCGACAAGAAGGTGAGAAAGGACGTGCCCATGACCTTCGTCACCAGCGAACCCTACATCGGTCACCTCGGCCTCAACGGCGTGGGGGATTCCAAGGGCATGCTGGAGAGCGAGCTGCGCATGCGCGACATGCAATGGATCTGCAATGCCCGCACCGTGGCAGCCAGGGATGGGGTGATGACGGTGGAGGAGCTGGATGAAGATGGCAACGTCAAGCGCACCCACAGCCTCCCCTACAAGCATGCCATGATGCTGCCCGCCTTCGCCGGCATCAGCCCCCTGCGGGGCCTCGAGGGGCTGGTCAATCCCCGCGGGTTCGTCATCGTCGACGAACACCAGCGCAACCCTGTCTTCCCGCAGATTTACGCCGCCGGGGTCTGCATCGCCATCCCGCCCCAGCACAAGACGCCGGTACCGACCGGGGTGCCCAAGACCGGCTACATGATCGAGGCCATGGTGCGCACCTTAAGCCACAACATCAAGGCAGAGCTGGACGGCCAGCCCCCGGTCACCCGGGCGGTGTGGAATGCCATCTGTCTGGCGGACATGGGGGACACAGGGGCCGCCTTCGTGGCCATGCCGCAGATCCCGCCGCGCAACGTCGCCTGGTTCAAGAAAGGGAAGTGGGTCCACCTGGCCAAGATAGCGTTCGAGAAGTATTTCCTGCACAAGATGCAGGTGGGCGACACCGAACCCATCTATGAAAAACTGATGCTCAAATACCTGGGCATCGACAAGACCCGGTAACCCCCCAAGGGCCCGCCGGTGAAGGGAAGAGGGCTCCCTTCACCGGCGCTTTCATCTCTTTTTTATTATGTTTCAATATGTTGCTATCAAGACTGTGA
>NZ_CAWMFQ010000365.1:0-5647 GCF_963866995.1 Aeromonas sp. ZOR0002
GTCGCCTCTTTATCACTAGCGGAGACCATCGGTGGGCAACTCATCAAGTGACAGACGCACGCCGACCCTCGTCGTCGGCACCCTGGTCGCGAGCTAGCCGCAGGTTTTTCTCTGCCGCGACTCGCCACCCTGCGAGAAGTGGATCCCTCTTTTCCCCGCTTTTCACACTTGACGTCAGGTGACGCGGACTCATCCCACGACACCTTGCCTGCATAGTTTCTGCTTCCCAAAAGGAGGCTGCTATGCGCTTGATTTCAAACAACCCTGTCGCTGACAAATCCCCTTCCCTGCTGAGCAGACTGGGACGGGGCCTGCGACCACTCTGGCAACGTGGCAGACGGCGTCAGCACCTCTATCGGCTGCACATCCGCTGCGAAGACAGAGCCGACATGGAGCAGGTGCTGGCGGCGGTGAGCCACACCCTGCAACCGGCCGGACTCAGTCCCCTGCAGTCCATGCAGCCCGGGCGCGGTGAAGGCCGCGTGCTGGTGCTGAGCCTCTACTGCACGCCGCCCCAGCGCCGCTATCTGGTGCAGTTCATCCACCAGGTCGGGGCTGTTCACCCGGTACGCTGGGAACTGCGCCCCCGCGCCGGGGACGACGCCACCAGGCATTGACCCTCGAACGAGGCGAGGTCCTTCCCGGGCAACCGTGAAGGGCCTCTTCCCTGCTCTGCGCCATCCCGCCCCGTCAGGAGGCGGGTCGCGCCCTTGCATTCACCACGATGTCGACCTTGCCCCCCGTCTCTCACGCAACCCGGGGGCGAAGGCTGGTCGGCATCCCCAGAAGGAGACCCTTCATGAGAATGTGGCAACAACTCGATTTTCTCGCCCTGCTCGACACCCTGGCCAGCCTGCTGCTCGCCTTCGTGCTGGGCAGCCTGGTCGGCCTGGAGCGCCAGTACCGCCAGCGCACCGCCGGTCTTCGCACCAACGTGCTGGTCGCCGTGGGGGCGGCCCTGTTCGTCAACCTGGCCCAGCGCATCTATGACCTGCATGGCGGCAGTTACGGGGTCGTCCACGTGGTGGCCTACATCGTCTCCGGCATCGGTTTTCTCGGCGCTGGCGTCATCATGCGGGAATCCGGCAACATCCGGGGCATCAACACAGCGGCCACCCTGTGGGGCATGGCCGCGGTCGGGGCCGCCTGCGGCGCCGGGTTCGCCCTGGAGGCCATCCTCGGCGCCCTCTTCGTGCTGGCCGCCAACACCCTGCTGCGCCCCCTGGTCAACCAGATAAACCGTGACCCGGTGGACAACATGGACACCGAAGTGACCTATCACGTGACCGCTCTCATCGGCCGCGCTCACCAGAAGGAGGTACTGCCCTGGCTCGAGCAGATGCTGGAGCAGGCCCACTACCCCCTGAGCGAGCTCGACATCACCCCCTTCGGCGATCAGGATCTCGAGATCTCGGCGGCGCTGCTCGCCACCGCCATCGATGGCACCAAGCTCGATGCCCTGATGAACACGCTCGGGGAGCACCCTCACATCAAGCAGATCTTCTGGCGGGCCAGCATCACCGATTGACGCCCTCATACCAGACGCAGCACAAAAAGCCCCGCCGGATCCGGCGGGGCTTTTTCACAGGAAAGGGAAGCCGTGTGCCTAGCGGCGGCTGCGCCAGCGCACCCTGGGGTTGATGACCTGGGCGGTCTGGGCAGGGGGATTGCCCGCGATGAGTTGCTGCATCATCTCGAAGGCGGCCCGGGCCAGGGCCGGGCAATCCTGGGCCACGGAATCGATGCGCATGGGGATGCAGTCGAGCAGATCGTGATCGTCGAAGGTACACAGGCGCATGCCGGTCTCCATCAGTTCCGCCTCGTTGAGGTAACGCAGCACCCCCTCCAGCAGGGTGAAAGAGGCGGTAAAAAGCCCCTTCGGCGGCGCCCCGAGTTCGTCCACCAGCTCAGACATCAGCTGATAACCCGAGCTCGGCTGGTAGTCACGGTGGCGGACCCGGTCTGAAGTGGCCTCCAGCCCGGCCCGGTGCAATCCGAGCTCGTAACCCGCCAGCCGGTGGCGGCTGGGGGAGAGATCCAGCAGACCGCCGAAGTAGTAGATCTCCTCCCCGCAATCCTCAGCCATATCCTGTACCAGCTCGGCGGTGGCCTTGCAGGCGTCCGAGATCACCATGGGCAGGCGCGACTCACCGATGTGGCGGTCGAGCTGCACCACCGGCAAGCGGTCGTGAATGCGGGCATAGATGTCGTCACTGTGGCCGCTGGAGGCGACGATGAGGCCATCCACCTGACGGCTGATGAGGTTGTCCACCACCCGCTGCTCCAGGGTGGGATCATCCTCGGAGCAGGCGATGAGCAGCTGGAGGCCCGCCTCCCGACAGCGGGCCTCCAGGGCACGGGCTATGCTGGCGAAGCCGAAGTTGGTGAGGTCGGGGATCACCAGCCCCCAGGTGTAGCTGCGCACCTCCCGCAGGGAGCGAGCATGGATGCTCGGCTGATAGTGGCACTCGTCCGCCACCGCCTGGATCCGCTTGCGGGTATCGTCGGCGATGCGGTATTCCGCACTCTTGCCGTTGAGCACCAGGCTGGCGGTGGCCTTGGAGACCCCCGCAAGCGTGGCTATCTGGGCAATCGTGATCCGTTTCTTCTTCTCCACCTGACCTCCCGGCACACTGATACCGGGCTATTGTACTAGGCAGGTCGCCAGCGGCCAGTGATCGAGGCAAATTTTGCTGCCATCACCACCGCAACGTGCGGAAAGTACTGGGTTTTCGCCGGGGAAGTAACGGGTCGACAAGCTCTGGCGCCCGCCATCGACGAAGCACTCCAGGCTGGAGCGGTCACACAAGACGGTGATCTTGCCCCCAAGCCAGGGGGCGCTTCGCTCCTCCCACTCTCCGCTCTGCCAGTTCTGGCGACGCAGGACAAGACGCCCCGGCTGCCACACCAGCTCGACCACGGCCCCGAACCCGATGCGCCCTTCACCGCACAGCGCCAGATCGAGCCAGGCCGAGTCGATGGCAAGGCGCGGCAGCTCGTCCGGCGCCCCCTCGAAGCGGGTCTGCTCCCCTTTCAGGGCGCCCAGCTCTGCCACCGGCCGCTGGCAGAGCCACTCATCCTGCCAGAACAGCTCCCGCGGGCAGCTCATCTGGTGGATCCAGCCGTGCTCGAGAGTGGGCTGGCTCATCTCGTTCTCCTCCGGCAAGCCCAGCCAGCCGAACATCAGGCGCCGCCCCTGGCTATCCTGGGTAGTCTGGGGGGCATAGAACTCGAATCCCCGGTCCAGCTCGTGGAAGGACCCGTGGGCGAAATGCGTCCCATCGAAGTCACCCGCCAGCCAGCCGCACTGGTAGAGGTTGCGATAATCCTCTCCCTGCGGTGCAATCCCCTGGGGGCAGCTGATCAGCACATGGCGATCTCCCAGGGGGAAGAGATCCGGACACTCCCACATGTAGCCAAACTCCCCGAGACCGCCGCGCCCGCTGCCGGCGATGGGGCCCACCAGCGTCCAGGCATCCAGGGTGTCACCGCGATAGAGCAGCACCTCACCCCGATCGTCCAGGGTGCGGGCCCCCAGCACCATCAACCACTGCCGAGCGTCGTGCCACACCTTGGGGTCGCGCACATGGCCGCTGTAGCCTGCGGGCAGGTCCAGCACGGGTCCCAGCTTGGCAAAGCCCCCCTCACCGTCGGCACGGGCCAGACACTGGTAGGCGGTGCGGCTGCCGTCCGGGTATTTGACGTTGCCGGTGTAGATGAGGGTCAGACGCCCCTGCTCATCGCTCACCGCCGAGCCCGAATAGCAGCCGTGGCTCTCATAGGCCTCGGTGGGCAGCAGCGCCACCGGCTCGTGCTGCCAGTGCAGCAGATCGGTGGAGGTGACATGCCCCCAGCCCTTGTTGCGGTGCTCGCAACCGAGCGGGTTCCACTGGTAGAAGAGGTGATAGCGCCCGTCGTGCTCGATAAAGCCGTTGGGATCGTTGAGCAGCCCCACCGGGGCTGCCAGATGCCATCGGGGCCGATGGGGATCGGCCGCCACCTTGAGCTGTCCGGCCAGCAGGGACCGGACAACCTGGTTGAGGAATTGGCTTTCCTTCATCACTCCACCTTGTACTTGAGCAGGTAGGAGGCGGCGAAAGCGGCGCCAAAGGCGATCACCAGACCGATGACGTAGTGGATGAGGCTCATGGGCTGGACGATGGCCATGCCCGGGATGCCGGTCAGGCCCACCGCCGTCATGCCGACCTTGGCCGCCACCACGTAGGCGCCGCCGCAGGCCCCGCCGAACAGACCGGCCAGGAAGGGCTTGATGTAGCGCAGGTTGACCCCGAAGATCGCCGCCTCGGTGATGCCGAGCAGGCAGGACATGGCCGCCGGCACCGTGATGGCCTTGATCTTCACGTCCCGGGTCTTGAAGTAGACCGCGAGGCAAGCCCCGCCCTGGGCCACGTTGGCCATGGCCCAGATGGGCAGCAGGAAGTTAACGCCGATGGCAGGGTTGGCCAGCAGGCCCGCCTCGATGGCGTGGAAGCTGTGGTGGATGCCGGTGATGACGATAAGGGAATAGGTGCCGCCAAACACCAGACCCGCCAGCCAGCCTGCCTGCTCATAGAGGGCGCTCAGACCGAACGAGATGCCATCCCCCAGCACCCGACCGGCGGGGCCGATGAAGAGCAGCGCCACGAAGCCGGTGATGATGACGGTCAAAAACGGGGTGAGGATGAGATCCAGGGCGTCAGGGATGCGCTTGCGCAGCTGTTTCTCCAGGTGGGACATGAACCAGACCGCCAGGAGCACCGGGAAGACGGTGCCCTGGTAGCCGATCATGGCGACATCCAGGCCGAAGAAGTCCATGGTCTTGAAGCCCCCGGCCACGCCCCAGGCGTTGGTCAGGGCCGGGTGGGTGAGAATGCCGCCCAGCGTCGCCCCCAGATAGGGGTTGCCGCCGAATTCGCGCGCCGCCGTAAAACCGATGAGGATCGGCAGGATGATGAAGGCTGCCGAGCTGAACATGTCGAGCATGACGAACAGGGCGCTGTCGGCGTTGACCCAGCCGTAGGTGCGCACCATGCCGAGCAGCCCCATCAGCAGGCCGGAGGCGACGATGGCCGGAATGATGGGCACGAAGATGTTGGAGAGGGTCCGCGCCAGACGCTGGGCCACGTTGAGCTTGGCCGTCGCCATGTCGGTCAGCTCCGCCTTGCTGGCGGTGCCGGTCCCGGTCAGGGTGACGAACTCCGCATAGACCTTGTTGACCAGGCCGGTGCCGAAGATCACCTGGATCTGGCCGGCGTTGCTGAAGCACCCCTTGACCCCCTCCAGCTTGTCGATGGCGGCCTTGTTCACCTTGCTGTCGTCCGCCAGCACCAACCGCAGCCGGGTGGCGCAGTGGGCGGCGCTGACGATGTTCTCCTTGCCCCCGAGCAGGGGCACCAGATCCTGGGCTATCGCACTGATATTCATATTCTTCCTCTTATGGCCCGCCGTCGGCAGGCCCATGTCACATGAGAGTAGGGTCTGTCGACCCGCGGTTCTAGCCGCGGATCAACAGCCGTCTGCGCCTGATCGCAAAAATTCATCCAGCCGGGTGCGGGTGGGCAGTGCCGTCATCGCCCCCTTGGCGGTGGTGGCGAGCGCCCCGCAGCCGTGGGCCTGAGCCAGAATGGCGGGCCATAAGAGGAAGAAT
>NZ_CAWMFQ010000366.1:0-1027 GCF_963866995.1 Aeromonas sp. ZOR0002
GTGTTGCACCTGACGCTTCCTGCCCCTGCCCGGCAGGGGCGCTTACGATGGCCGGGAGGCTGTGGCAGAATGGACCCCTTTTCAGAAGTGTCACAGAAGGTGCCCATCGCTTTGTCTTCCCTCCCCATCGTCCCGGTGTTGCACGAACTCTTTGCAGCCCTCGACAGCCATACCAGCGTGATCCTGCAGGCGCCCCCCGGCGCTGGCAAATCGACCCTGCTGCCCCTGGAGCTGGTGCGCCAGCACCGGCTGCCCGGGCGCATCATCATGCTGGAGCCCAGGCGCCTCGCGGCGCGCAACATCGCGAGCTTCCTCGCGCGTCAGCTGGGGGAGAAGGTGGGCGAGCGCATCGGCCTGCGAGTGCGCGGGGAGAGCCGCACCAGCAGCCAGACCCGGCTCGAGATCGTGACCGAGGGGGTGCTGACCCGGATGCTGCAGCAGGATCCTGAGCTCACCGGCGTGTCGCTCGTCATCTTTGACGAGTTCCACGAGCGCAGCCTGCACGCCGATACCGCGCTGGCCTTCGCCATCGAAAGCCAGCAGGGGTTGCGTGATGATCTCAAGCTCTTGGTGATGTCCGCCACCCTGGATGGCATGGCCCTGGAGCGCCTGCTGCCAGGCGCCCCCGTAGTGCGCTCCGAGGGGCGCGGCTTTCCCATCGAGTACCACTATCGCCCCGCCAATCGCCAGCAGTGGCTGGAGCCCCAGGTTGGCGCCGTGGTGCTGGAGGCGCTCGCCAGTCAGGCTGGCAGTGCCCTGGTGTTCCTGCCGGGACAGGGGGAGATAGAGCGGCTGGCACAGTGGCTGGAAGGGCGGTTGCCAGGGGATGTGACCCTGGCTCCCCTCTATGGCCGTCTTGACCTCGCGGCCCAGCAAGCGGCCATCGAGCCTGCGCCTGCGGGTCGTCGCAAGCTGGTGCTCACCACCAACGTGGCGGAGACCTCCCTCACCATCGAGGGGATCTCCGTGGTCATCGACAGCGGACTGGAGCGGCGCGCCACCTTCGATATCAAGAGCGGCGTCACCC
>NZ_CAWMFQ010000367.1:0-3515 GCF_963866995.1 Aeromonas sp. ZOR0002
CGCTGCCCGAAGCAAGTGCCTCGTCGGCGCTGAAGGTGGCATCCGTGCTGCCGGGCTGATAGGGCATCAGCACCAGGATGCGTGCCATCAGGCTCTGCAAGTCGGCCAGGGCCGGCGCCTCTGGCAGGCAGGCCTTCGCGAGATCCTGCAGGGCCGGGGTCGGGCGGGTGAGGGGGGTGGGCCTCAGGTAGCTCAGGGGAGAGATGAGGGAAGACTCCTCATCTTCCGGGGCGTCGTCGCAGATCTCCACCTCCCCGTGGGCGCGGATCAGGATCCCCTCGTGGGGGGACTCCAGGCTCAGCACGTGCAGTATGTTGCCGTAACCGTCCGTGGTGCAGGTGGCCTCCCCCGGCAGCTCCAGCTCCCAGGAGAGGATCTGCTGGCGGGCCGTGCTGTGGGGGGTCAGGCGCAGGTACTGGGTGCTGCGGCGCACCACGTCGGCATAGTGGTAGCGGGTCTGGTGATCGATGATGAGTCTCATAATACCTCCAGGTAGGCGGCGTGGATGCTCTGGCCGATGGCGCCGATGTCGCTGAGAAAATCACTCAGGTACTCCTGCATGCCGAGGGCAAAGACATCGTCGATGGCGCCATAGGTCAGATGGGCGTTGAGTATGGTGGTCAGGCGCCGGGGCGTCTGACCGGCGTTGCCCTCGATCTGGGCCAGGATGAGCTCCATCTCGTCGAGGCAGGCCCGCAGGGAGCGCGGCACTTCATTGCGCAGGATCAGCAGCTCGGCGATGGAGGCATGGGAGAGCGTCTTGTAGAGGGTCTGGTGGGCCTCGTAAGCGCCCACTGACCGCAACAGGGCGTTCCAGCGGTAGAACTCGCGCACGCTGTCCTCGTCCTCCCGGATCACCTGATACTTCACGGTCAGGATGCGTGCCGTGTTGTCGGCCCGCTCGATGAAGGTACCAAGGCGCAGGAACCAGAGCACGTCACCGCGCATGATGGTGCCATAGGTGGCGCCGCGAAACTGGTGGGAGCGCTCCTTGATCCAGTCGAAGAACTCCTGGGCCTGGCCGCTGGAGAGCCCCGCCTGGCGGCGCCGGCGGATCTCTATCCAGGCGGCGTTGATGCTCTCCCACACCTCACCGGGGATCTTGCCCCGCACGGCGTGGGCGTTGTCCCTGGCCATGCGCAGACAACTGAAGATGCTGCTCGGGTTCTCCTCGTCGAAGCAGAAAAATTGCAGCAGGTTCTCCATGTTCACCTGGCCGTAGCGGGCCAGGAAGGGCTCATGGGTGCCGCTGATGGTGAGGGGCGCCACCAGCTCGCTGTGATCGGCGTCGATGGAGGGCATCAGCGACATGGTCTGGGTGACGTCCAGCATGCGCGCCGTGTTCTCCGCCCGCTCCAGGTGGCGGGACATCCAGTAAAGTTCGCTTGCGGTGCGGCTCAGCATGGGCTGCCCTCCATGACCCAGGTGTCCTTGGTGCCACCGCCCTGGGAGGAGTTGACCACCAGGGAGCCTTCGGTGAGGGCGACCCGGGTCAGGCCGCCCGGTACCAGGCGCAGCTCCTGCCCCGTGAGAACGAAGGGGCGCAGGTCGATATGGCGGGGGGCGATGCCGGCGTCGACGAAGGTCGGGCAGGTGGAGAGGGAGAGCGTCGGCTGGGCGATGTAGTTGTCCGGCCGCGCCTTGAGCAGTTCGCGAAAACGGGCCAGCTCCTCGCGACTGGCGCAGGGGCCGATAAGCATGCCGTAGCCGCCGGCGCCATGGACCTCCTTGACCACCAGCTCCTCCAGATTGGCCAGCACGTGGGAGAGGGCAGCCGGCTCGCGGCACTGCCAGGTGGGCACGTTGTTGAGAATGGGATCTTCCCCCAGATAGAAGCGGATCATCTCCGGCACATAGGGGTAGATGGACTTGTCATCCGCCACCCCGGTGCCGATGGCATTGGCCAGCACCACGCCGCCGGCGCGGTAGACCGAGAGCAGCCCGGGCACGCCGATGAGGGAGTCCGGGTTGAAGGCTAGGGGATCGAGGAAGTCGTCGTCGATGCGGCGATAGATGACATCCACCCGTTTCAGCCCCGTGGTGGTGCGCATCAGCACCTGACCATCCTTGACCACCAGATCCGCGCTCTCCACCAGCTCCACCCCCATCTGCTGGGCGAGGAAGCTGTGCTCGAAGTAGGCGCTGTTGAAGCGTCCTGGTGTCATCACCACCACGCAGGGGCTGTCCACCGGGCTGCTCTCGCGCAGGGTCTGCAGCAACAGGGCCGGGTAGCGCTCCACCGGGGCGATGGGCTGGTTGTGAAACAGCTCCGGGAAGAGGCGCATCATCATCTTGCGGTTCTCCAGCATGTAGGAGACCCCGGAGGGGGTGCGCAGGTTGTCCTCCAGCACATAGTACTCACCGTCGTGGTTGCGGATGATGTCGACCCCGGTGATGTGGACATAGGTGTCCCGGTGCAGGTCGACCCCCTGCATGCAGGGCTGGTACTGGGCATTGGTGAGGATCTGGGCGGCCGGGATCACCCCCGCCTTCAGGATGCGCTGATCGTGATAGATGTCGTGCAGAAAGGCATTGAGGGCGGTGACGCGCTGGCGTATCCCCTTGTCCAGATGTTGCCACTCCCGGGCGGGAATGATGCGGGGAATGCTGTCGAACGGGATGAGGCGCTCGGCGCCGTCCCCATCCCCGTAGACGTTGAAGGTGATGCCGACCCGGCGAAACAGCAGATCGGCCTCCTCACGCTTGCGCTCTATGCTCTTCTCGTCGGTCTGGTGCAGCCACGAGAGGTAGGCGTGGTAATGATCGCGAAACTGGTTGTCGGTGAGCAGCATCTCGTCGTAACAACCGGGTCCGGGGGGCTTGATGGGCAGCATAGGCAACTCCTTGTGACGTCCCTGCGTACATCACAAAGTGCAAGGGCTGTGCCAGCCAATTGAGTCGCTATCGAGGCCAGTGTCAGTAATTTTTCATTGAAAAATCATATGGATGACTTATATGTCATCAAGGGTCAAGGCAGGGCGCACCAGAGTGGTACCCCATAGAGGGTAAGCCTGCGCCATCTTGTGGCAACAGGCCATGAGGGCAAGGGACGGGCGCATCGGGATGCGGGGGCGGAAGGCGAGCGCCCTTGCCCCGAGCTGGGGCAGGGGTAAGAAAGAACCCGACCGATGGCCGGGCTTGGGGGGATTCAGGCACCGGGAGTGGAGGGGCGGCCTGCTGGCCTCAACGTTCAACCTTCTGGCAGGGGATCATGCAGGGACGGGGCCAGGGCAAACCAGGCCGAAGCCAGGTCCGGGCTGCCCAGCGGCGTCGCGGCCATGAGGTCACGAACGTCAAACTCGTCCGGCACGCGGGCGGCGTGATGTTCCCAGACATGATCCAGCGTGGCTTCCTGGCGTGCGGGCAGGGCGGCAATCTCGGCGGGGCTGCAAAGCCCGTGGTGCAGGAGCTGGGGAGCATAATCGAGCATGAGCTGCTCCCGGCAGGCCGTGCGGATGTCGTCCCTGCTCCCCAGGTGACGCAAGGCTTCCAGGTTGCCAGCAAGCCAGCCGAGG
>NZ_CAWMFQ010000368.1:0-2591 GCF_963866995.1 Aeromonas sp. ZOR0002
GCGACGGAGGCGGCGCTCGCCCTTCCCGAGAGCCCGAGGCCAGAGCTCAGGGTGGCGGGTCACAGTTACCGGCTGCCGAGGGCATTGGCACGGCATCATGCCCCCAGGTGGCGTCATCTCGGGGCCATCCGTCAGGTCAGCCTGCCCCTGGACGAGATGGGGGCGCGGGCCAACCTGCTCCACATCGAGGCGGGGGGCCGGATCCCGGAGCACACCCACAAGGGATATGAGCTGACCCTGCTGCTGGCGGGCACCATCGAGGATGGCGACACCCGCTATCAGGCGGGGGACTTCATCTGGCGTGACGCCAGCCACGCCCACAGCCCCCGTACCCCGGACGGCTGCCTCTGCTACACGGTGCAGGATGCCCCCGTGCAGTTCACCAAGGGGTTGTCACGGCTGCTCAACGGCATCAGTCAGCACCTCTATTGAGTTGGGCTCACGGCTGCCCGGTGATCGCGGGCTGCCGCGCGACTGAGGCGGTATCACGGCATGAAAAAAGGGACCCTCGGGTCCCTTTTGTGTTGCTTGGCGGCGAAGCCCATCAGGCCACGAAGACCAGGTAGACGACGAAGGCCAGCAGGAAGCGGTAGATGGCGAACGGGATGAAGTCGAGACGACGGATCAGCGCCAGGAAGGTCTTGATGGCGACCATGGCCACCACGAAGGCGGTGACGAAGCCCACCGCAAACATGGGGAAGTCCGCCATGGAGAGGAAATCGCGGCTCTTGTAGAGATCCAGGCCGCTGGCCGCGATCATCATGGGTACCGCCATGATGAAGGAGAATTCCGCTGCCGCGTGGCGGCTGATGCCCATCAGCATGCCGCCGCTGATGGTGGCGCCGGAGCGGGAGAAACCGGGCCAGAGTGCCAGGCACTGGAACAGGCCGATGCCGAAGGCCTGCTTGTAGCTGATGTCGTCCAGGGTCTCCGCGGTCACGGCGGGGCGGAACTTTTCGGCGATGATGAGCAGGATGCCACCGGCCACCAGGGCATACATCACGGTTTCCGGCCCGAACAGATTGGCCTTGATCCAGCTGTGGATAGCCAGCCCGACGACCACGGCGGGCAGCATGCCGAGGATGACGTGCACCAGGGAGAGGGTCGCGTGGCCCGGGGTCGGTTTCTGACCGAAGTGAATGCCGATGAGTCCGAACAGGCGGCGCCAGAACATGACGACCACTGCCAGGATGGAGCCGAGCTGGATCACCACCTCGAAGGTGGCGGCCTTGGGTCCTTCAAACCCGAGGAGGTGGCCGACGATGATCATGTGGCCGGTGGAGGAGACGGGGAGGAACTCGGTCAGGCCTTCCACTATGCCCAGCACAAAGGCGACGAACAGGGCGTAGGATTCGGTCATGGTGCAGATCTCTTGGTTATGGGGTCTGGATAAAATCAACCCCGAACGGGTCGGGGCGGCCAATGATGGCGGAAAATCGCGCGGGCAACCAGTGAATATTGGGGATTTCAGCGCCCTGTTCCGGCCGGGAAAGGGCGCTGGTGGACCATGCAGGGCGCGGCTTGCCGCATGCTGTCAGAAGCCATGACTGCCCCGTCACGTTCTGACAGGTCAGTCACGCCTGTTGACATCTGTTTTATGATCTCTTTGTGCTGTCAGGCCAGTATGGACAGGATTTTCTGTTGAAGATCATCGTCCAGGGGGGGCTGCCCCAGGGCGTCGACGGCGCTCGTTATCTGTTGGGGATGGCTGGCGCCAATCAGGGCGCAGCTCACCACGGGGTCGCGCAGCACCCATTGCAGTGCGAGTTGCGACAGGGACTGACCCCGTTGCAGGGCCAGTGCATGCAGGGCGCGGACGGTGGCGAGCTTCTCCTCGGTGATCTGGTCCGCCGTGAGGAAGGGGCTGGCACTGGCGGCGCGGGAATCCGCGGGAATGCCCGCCAGGTAGCGATCGCTCAGCAGCCCCCCCGCCAGGGGCGAGAAGGCGACCACCCCCATGCCGTGCTCCCGGCAGGCCGGCTGGGTGTCGGGCTCAATATCGCGTTGGAACAGGGAGTATTTGAGCTGGTTGACCAGGCAGGGGGTGCCGAGCTCCGCCAGCCGGGCGGCAGCCTTGGCCGCGAGCGGGGCCGGGTAGTTGGAGAGGCCGATGTAGAGCGCCTTGCCCTGGCGCACCATCAGGGCCAGGGCCTGGCAGGTCTCCTCGAGCGGGGTGCGGGGATCCGGCCTGTGGTGATAGAAGATGTCCACGTAGTCGAGGCCCAGACGGCGCAGGCTCTGGTGCAGGCTGGCGAAGAGGTACTTGGCGCTGCCGCCATCGCCGTAGGGGCCGTCCCACATCACGTAGCCCGCCTTGCTGGCGATGATGAGCTCGTCCCGATAGGGAGCCAGGCTCCTCTTGAGCAGCGTGCCGAAGGTCAGTTCGGCAGATCCCGGTGGGGGCCCGTAGTTGTTGGCGAGATCGAAGTGGGTGATCCCCAGATCGAACGCCTGGTGCACCATGGCCTTCGCGGTGGCGGGATCGCTCCCGGCGCCGAAGTTGTGCCAAAGGCCCAGACCGATGCCGGGCAGGCGCAGGCCGTGGCGGCCCGCCGGTCGGTAGGGCTGGCGCTGGGAGCGGGCGGGGGCGG
>NZ_CAWMFQ010000368.1:2643-2759 GCF_963866995.1 Aeromonas sp. ZOR0002
GCGAGGTAGTTGTCATCCATCACGGTGCGGTTCCTTGGCTGATGTGCAATAAGGAGCGACGTGCCCTGCGGCGGGCCTCACTCCGGCTGATTCGGCGGTGCCATTGGGGCCGGGGC
>NZ_CAWMFQ010000368.1:2810-3689 GCF_963866995.1 Aeromonas sp. ZOR0002
CCCTTCGTCTGCCCGAGCGGGGCTGTCAGGGGGCAGGAATAAAGCGATAGCGGGTCTGGTGGCGATAACGCTGCCCCGGCAGCAACCAGGGATCGCCGAGAGCGGGCCGGTTCGGGCTGTCGGGCAATTGCTGGGCCTCCAGGCAGAAGCCGTCGTAATCCCGGTAGGGTCGGCCCTGACGATCCGGTGTGCCGGTCAGCCAGTTGCCGCTGTAGAACTGCAGGGAGGGCTGGTTGGTGTAGACCGCCATCGCCAGCTTGCCATCCCCCGAGATCACCCGGGCGGCCCATGGCTGATTGGATCCACCAAACGGCTCATCAACAGGCTCAAAATCGCTGTTGTTGAGCAGAAATGCGTGATCGTACCCCTTGGCCAACTGCTGCTGGGGGTGGTCCAGCCACGCCTGGCCGATGGGGCGGGGGGCGCGCAGATCGAAGGGGCCTTCCACCGGGGCGATGGCCAGCGGCAGGCTCTGGTCATCCGTGGGCAGGTAGCGGTCGGCGTCTAGGCTGATGGTGTGGTGGCGGATGTCGCCACCGCCATCCAGGTTGAAGTAGGCGTGGCTGGTGAGGCTGACCGGGCTGGGGGCGTCCGTGCTGGCGCAGAAGTCGACCACCAGATCGCACTGCTCCAGCCGATACTCCAGGCTCACCCTCAGATTGCCGGGAAAGCCCTGATCCCCCGCCCGGGAGAGGAGCGCCAGCTTGACCCTGTCCGCCTCCTGCTCCTTGATCTGCCAGGTGCGGCGATGGAACCCGTCGCGCCCGCCGTGCAGGCAGTTGGCCCCCTGGTTGGCGTCCAGCGTCCAGCACTGGCCTTCCCGCTCAAGGCGGGCGCCGCCGATGCGGTTGGCAAAGCGCCCCGCCACGGCCCCCAGCC
>NZ_CAWMFQ010000368.1:3722-7176 GCF_963866995.1 Aeromonas sp. ZOR0002
TGAGGTAGGCCTCGTCGGCGCAGCCCAGCAACACCTCCCGCCGCTCTCCCGCCACCGGCAGGGTGAGGGAGGTGAGGGTGGCCCCGTATGCGAGACCGCGCAGCCGCAGTCCCTCCTCGTTTTCCAGCTCGAATTTCATCATGGTTTGCGGTTCCCCGTCGTGATCCCGTCGCCCCCTGCCGGCGTCGCGAGTGCCGGGCAGGGGGCGTCACCCGTTGTCAGGCGTGCGTTACAGTCTGCCGGCCCCTGCGCTGGCACGGCAGACGTAGCAGTCCGCCTTGAGGCCGAAACGGGCCGGGTATTCCGCCTCCACCACGGCGATCACCTCGGCCACCTTCTCGGGGCGCAGCAGGGCGACCACGCAGCCGCCAAAACCGCCGCCGGTCATGCGCACACCGCCTTCGCTGCCGATCCGGGCCTTGATGATCTCCACCAGGCCGTCGATGGGGGGCACGGTGATCTCGAAGTCATCCCGCATGGCGGCGTGGGACTGGCCCATCAGCTCGCCGAGGCGCACCAGATCGCCCTGTGCCAGCGCATCGGCCGCCGCCAGAGTGCGGGCATTCTCGCCGACCACGTGGCGGGCACGGCGATAGCAGGCCTCGTCCAGCCCGGCCTTGCCCGCTTCCAGGGTCGCCAGATCCAGGTCGCGCAGGGCCTTGACCCCGTAGTGACGGGCGGCGGTTTCGCACTGCTGACGACGGGTGTTGTATTCGCTGTCCACCAGGCCGCGGCGCACGTTGGAGTTGACGATGAGTACCGCCAGATCGGTGGGCATGGGGATGAGCCGGGTCTCCAGGGAACGGCAATCGAGCAGCAGGGCGTGATCCTGCTTGCCGCTCGCGGAGATCATCTGATCCATGATGCCGCAGTTGCAGCCGACGAACTGGTTCTCCGCCTGCTGGCCGTTGAGGGCGATTTCCGCCTGGCTGATGGCCAGTCCCTGGGCCTCCTTGAAGGCCTGGCCGATGGCCACCTCCAGGGAAGCGGAGGAGGAGAGACCCGTCCCCTGGGGCACGTTGCCGGAGACCACCAGATTGAGGCCGCGCAGGGCGTGGCCCCGTGCCTGCAGGTGTTTCACCACGCCGCGGATATAGTCGCTCCAGCGCTGGCTGGGGTGGTGCTCGATGGGTTGATCGAGACTGAACCGGTCGCGCTGGTTGTCGTAGTCGGCGGCGATCACTTCGACCAGGTTGTCGCCGCGCAGGCCGATGGCGACGCAGGTCTCGTAGTCGATGGCGCAGGGCAGCACGAAGCCGTCGTTGTAGTCGGTGTGCTCGCCGATGAGGTTGACGCGGCCTGGAGCCCGTACCAGCAGGTCGGGTTGTTGCTCAAACTGCTCGGCAAACACGGCGCTGACGCGCTGGCTCGGGGTCATGGGGTCACCTCATTGGCTTGATTGGTCTGGTTGTAGTGAATGGGGGAGAGCGCCCGCAGCCGCTCTGCCGCCTGTTCCGGGGTGAGATCGCGCTGGGTCTCCGCCAGCATCTCGAAGCCCACCATAAACTTGCGCACCGTGGCGGAGCGCAGCAGGGGCGGGTAGAAGTGGGCGTGCAACTGCCAGGCCTCGGGGCAGTCCGAGTTCGGCGGCGCGAAGTGCCAGCCCATGGAGTAGGGGAAGCTGCACTCGAACAGGTTGTCGTAGCGGCTGGTGAGCTCCTTGAGCGCGATGGCCAGGTCCTGTTGCTGTTCCCGGGTGAGATCCAGCATGGAGGGGACATGGGCCTTGGGCAGCAGCAGGGTCTCGAACGGCCAGGCCGCCCAGAAGGGCACTACCGCCAGCCAGTGGGCGGTCTCCACCACGATGCGGGAGCGATCCGCCAGCTCCCGCTCCACATAGTCCAGCAGCAGGGGGCGGCCGTGTTCGGCCAGCCAGGCGCGCTGGTGCGCCTCTTCCCGGGCAATCTCGTTGGGCAGGAAGTCGCTGCCCCAGAGCTGGCCGTGAGGGTGCGGGTTGGAGCAGCCCATGACGGCGCCCTTGTTTTCAAAGACTTGCACCCATTCCCACTGGTTAGAGAGCTCGGCCACCTGGTCCATCCAGGTGGTGATCACCTGCTCGATGGCAGGCAGGGGCAGCTCGGGCAGGGTCTTGCCGTGATCCGGCGAGAAGCAGATGACCCGGCTGGTGCCCCGGGCGGCTTCCAGCTTCAGCAGGGGATCCGGCGCCGCGTCGGCGGCCGGGGTGTCCTGCATCAGGGCGGCGAAGTCGTTGGTAAAGACGAAGGTGCCCTGATAGTCGGGGTTGATATCGCCGGTCACCCGGGTGTTGCCCGCACAGAGGAAGCAGTCGGGATCATGGGCCTGGCTCGGCGCCAGGCTCACCTTCTCGACCTGGCCTTGCCAGGGGCGCTTGGCCCTGTGAGGGGAGACCAGCACGTACTGGCCGGTGAGCGGGTTGAAGCGGCGGTGGGGGTGATCAACGGGGTTGAACATCATCACTCCAGTGTGTGAGTTGAATACATCCGAAGGCGCAGGCCAGGGCCTACGCCTCGTAACCATTGGGGTTGGCGGACTGCCAGCGCCAGCTGTCGGCGCACATGGCGGCGAGATCCCGGCTGGCGTGCCAGTCCAGTTCCCGAGCGGCCTTGGCGGGATCGGCCCAGCACTCGGCGATGTCGCCGGGGCGCCGTGGCTCGATCCGGTAGGGAAGGGGCCGACCGCAGGCGGCCTCGAACGCCGCGACCATCTGCAACACGCTCTGGCCCTGGCCCGTGCCCAGGTTGTAGGCGTGGACACCGCCCCGTCCGGCGCAGTGTTCCAGAGCCTTGACGTGCCCTTCGGCGAGATCCATCACGTGGATGTAGTCGCGCACCCCGGTGCCGTCGATGGTTGGGTAATCGTTACCAAAGACCGAGAGGCAGTCGCGCCGGCCGATGGCGACCTGGGTCAAAAACGGCATCAGATTGTTGGGGATGCCCTGGGGATCCTCCCCCAGAGTGCCGGACTCGTGGGCGCCGACGGGGTTGAAATAGCGCAGCAGGGTCATGCTCCAGTGGGGCTCGGCCCGCTGCAGATCCTCGAGGATCTCCTCGATGATCAGCTTGGATCGGCCATAGGGGTTGGTGGCGCTGCGGGGGAAATCCTCCCGGATCGGGGTGCTGGCGGGATCGCCGTAGACGGTGGCCGACGAGCTGAACACCAGATTGCGTACCCCGGCCCGTTTCATCGCCTGCAGCAATACCAGGGTGCCGCTCAGGTTGTTCTCGTAGTAGTCCAGCGGGATGCGGGTCGACTCGCCGACCGCCTTGAGGGCGGCGAAGTGGATCACGGCGTCGATGTGCTGCTCCCTGAAGATGCGATCCAGCAGGGCCGGGTCACGGATGTCCCCTTCGTAGAAGCGGGGCTCGCGCCCGCTGATGGCGGCGACACGGGTCAGGACGCCCGCCTTGCTGTTGCAGAGGTTGTCCACCACCACGGGCTCCATGCCTGCGGCCTGCAAGGCCAGACAGGTGTG
>NZ_CAWMFQ010000368.1:7208-17342 GCF_963866995.1 Aeromonas sp. ZOR0002
GATGTAGCCGCAACCGCCGGTGACCAGTACTTTCATCCGTTGTTCCACCCTCAACTCCTCGCATCAGGAAAGCCTGAGCAGGAGTCTAGCCGAGGGGCTGACGGGCAAACTGTGAGCTGCTTAACAAATATGTGTAAACGATTACACTTGTTTTCATCGACCAATGTGGCAAGTTCTGATTTTTCCCCCCTGTTATCAGTGACATTGAACGGTATAATGCGGCCAGTTGCAGCGTGAAATAAGTGAAAACAGCATGAGCACCATCAAGGATGTCGCCCGTTTGGCCAATGTGTCAGTGGCAACGGTTTCACGGGTGATGAACAACTCACCCAAGGCCAGTGCCGCCTCCCGCGAGGTGGTGCTGAAGGCCATGGCCGAGCTGGGCTATACCCCCAACGCCAACGCGCGGGCCCTGGTCAGCCAGACCTGTGACACCATGGGAGTGGTGGTGGGGGACGTGGCGGATCCTTTCTTCGGCGCCCTGGTCAAAGGGGTCGCGGCAGTGGCGGTGGAGCAGGGCTTGCACCTGTTGATGGGTAATGGTTTTCACCGCGCCCAGCAGGAGCGGGAGGCCATCGAGCTGCTCATCGGCAAACGCTGCGAGGCACTGGTGGTGCACAGCAAGGCGCTCAGCGACGAGGAGCTGGTCGACTACGCCCTGCGCGCCCCCGGCATGGTGCTGATCAACCGCGACATTCCGAGTCTGAGGGGGCGCTGCATCGCCCTCAACAACCGCCAGGGTGCGGCGACCGCCACCCGTCATCTGCTGGATCTCGGCCACCGCCATATCGCCTTCCTGAGCTCGGATCACGCCATCGAGGATGCGCTGTTGCGCCATCAGGGCTATCAGGATGCCCTGGCGGAGGCGGAGGTCTTCGCCGATCCCGAGCTGGTGGAGAGCGGCATGCCCAATGAAGAGGGGGGCGAGCGCGCCATGCTCAACCTGCTGGCCAAGGGGTTGCCCATCACGGCGGTGGTGGCCTACAACGACGCCATGGCGGCAGGGGCCATCTCTGTGCTGGCGGACAACGGCCTCAAGGTGCCGGAAGAGGTCTCTGTGGTGGGCTTCGATGACATCATCTACGCCAGATACCTGAGACCCAAGCTCTCCACCATGCGCTATCCCATCGAGCTGATGGCGGCCCAGGCGGCCAAGCTGGCGCTGCAACTCGCCGCAGGGGAGAGCGAATCGGTGCAGAGTCGCATCTATACCCCCACCCTGATCAACCGCCATTCGGTCGCTCCCGTCAGGTCCTGATCGCAGCGCTTGCGCCCCCGTCGGCGCAAGCGCTGCACCTGGCGAACCCGTACTGCAGCCCATAACGCGCCCCCCATAGCTCAGACGATAGATAGCTCAGAGCATGGCTAGCGCAGACCACAGAGGGTTGCCTGAGGAGTGACAACCGTCCCCTCACACTCCCTGCCTGCCGAACTCGGCAGCTCTTCCCGCTCGTCTGTCACGAGCCCCTCTCCCCCGGCCTGCCGAGCCTCACTTCCGGCCAGATCCTGCCAGACGCCTGCCATGGCTTTTCTCTGCGCCGGGCAGGGGCGATCGTGGTCTCTGCACACTCCTTCGAGAGGCCGGGCTGTGTGCCCGGAACCGGGTTGAGGCGCTCCAACGCCTGATGGAGCGAGGGGGGCGTGATGTCGGGTCTTTGCCATGGCTTGCTCCGCTTGTTCGGCCATTGCCTCCCGGTTTCACACTCCCGGGCATCTTTTGCCCTTCCGAAGGTCCGCTTTTTCCCCCGTGGGTTATTTACCCGGATTTATCCGATTTTTACTCCGTTTTACTTAACAAAATGAGTGTAATCGTTTACATCTGTGTGAGCGGGATCGCCGATCACCGGGCAAAACTCTCCTACACTGCAGTGGTTTTCAGCGTGAATGCAGGGAGAAGTGAAGCATGCTCAGGGAGATAGTGGCCCGTCAGGATTGGCAGACCCAGGGGATCACCGCCGTGAACCGGTTGCCAGCCCATACCCCCTTGTCCAGTTGGCGCAGTGAAGGGGAAGCCAGGATGGGGGGGTTGTCACCTTCCCGCCTGCTGCTGGACGGCGAGTGGCAGTTCTCCTGGTTCGAGGCCCCGGAGCGGGTGCCGGAGCAGTGGCTGGTGGAGGATCTGCCGGATGCCTGCCCCATCAAGGTGCCGGGCAACTGGCAACTGGCTGCGGCCTATCCGGGGGCGCGGCCCGTCACGGATGTGCCCATCTACACCAACATCAAGTACCCCTTTCCCTGCGACCCGCCGCGGGTGCCTGCCGAGAACCCCACCGGTTGCTACTCCCGCGAGTTCACCGTTGCTGCGGACTGGCTGGCCGAGGGGCAGACCCGGATCATCTTCGACGGGGTGGACAGCGCGTTTCACCTCTTCTGCAACGGCCACTGGGTCGGTTACTCCCAGGACAGCCGGCTGCCGGCGGAATTCGATCTGACCCCCTTCCTTCAGGCCGGGGCCAACCGCCTCGCCGTCCTGGTGCTGCGCTGGTCTGACGGCTCCTATCTGGAAGATCAGGACATGTGGCGCATGAGCGGCATCTTCCGCTCCGTCAGCCTGCTGCACAAACCGGCCCGTCATCTGATGGATATCCGGGTGACGCCCGAGCTCGACGCCTGCTACCGGGATGCCCGCCTCAAGGTTGAATTGCAGGCGGCCAACGGAGCCGATCTGTCGGTGGAGGCCAACCTCTATGATGGCGACGAGCGGGTGGCGACCCTGCGCCAGCGGATCGGCACCCAGGCCATCGACGAGAAAGGGGTGTATGACGATCGCGCCGAGCTGTGGCTGACGGTAACGGCCCCACACAAGTGGAGCGCCGAGACCCCGCACCTCTATCGCCTGACCCTGACCCTGCTGGACGAGCAGGGAAGCGTCCTCGAGAGCGAGGCCCATGACGTGGGCTTTCGGGCGGTGGAAATCCGTGGCGGCCTGCTGCGGGTCAACGGCCAACCCCTGCTGATTCGTGGTGCCAATCGCCATGAACACCATCCCGCTACGGGTCACGTGGTGACCCCGGCTGACATGGAGCAGGATCTGCTGCTGATGAAGCGGCACAACTTCAACGCGGTGCGCTGCTCCCACTATCCCAATCACCCCGAGCTCTATCGCCTGTGCGACCGGCTCGGCCTCTATGTGGTGGACGAGGCGAACCTGGAGACCCACGGCATGACCCCCATGGGGCGGCTGGCGCGGGATCCCGCCTGGAGCAACGCCTTCCTGGAGCGGGTCACCCGCATGGTGGCCAGGGACTTCAACCACCCCTGCATCATCATCTGGTCCCTGGGGAACGAATCCGGTTATGGTCCGGCCCACGACGCCATGTATCGCTGGGTGAAGGGGGCGGATCCCAGCCGCCCGGTGCAGTACGAAGGGGGCGGGGCCGACACCCCGGCCACCGACATCATCTGCCCCATGTATGCCCGTACCCACCAGGATCAACCCTTCCCGGCGGTGCCCAAGTGGGCGCTGGCCAAGTGGATCGGCCTGCCGGAAGAGACCCGGCCGCTGATCCTGTGCGAATACGCCCACGCCATGGGCAACAGCCTGGGGGGCTATGCCCATTACTGGCAGGCATTTCGCGATCATCCGCGGCTGCAGGGTGGGTTTGTCTGGGATTGGGTCGATCAGGGGCTGGACAAGCAGACCGACGATGGCCGCCATTTCTGGGCCTATGGTGGCGACTTCGGCGACACTCCCAACGATCGCCAGTTCTGCTGCAACGGCCTGCTGTTCCCCGATCGCACCCCCCATCCCTCCCTGTTTGAAGCCCGGCGTGCCCAGCAGCCCTTTGTTCTTACCCTGCAGGGTCGCCAGCCGCTGACGGTGGAGATCCGCAGCGAATACCTGTTCCGCGAGACGGATAACGAGACTCTGCAGTGGCGTCTGTGTGAAGACGGCGTGGTGGTGAGCCAGGGTGAATGCCCGCTCGAGCTGGCCCCTCGGGAGAGCGTGACGCTGACCCTGTTGGAGCAACTGCCGGCCTTTGCGCCGGGGGCGCTCGCCTGGCTGGATCTCGCCATCGTGCAGCCCACCGCCACGGCCTGGGCCGGAGCGGGTCACGAGGTGGCTCGCCAGCAATGCCTGTTGCCCGCGCCCCTGGCGCTGCCGTCGGCCTGCCCGGCGGTCAGCCTGACCGAGCAGCGCGATCACTGGGTGCTTGGCGCCGCAGATTCCCTGTGGCAGCTCGACAAGGCCAGTGGTCGCATCGTCAGCTGGCAGAAGCAGGGCCGCGAGCGGCTGCGCGACGCCATCGCCGATCATTTCTATCGGGCGCCGCTCGACAACGATATCGGCACCAGCGAGGCGGATCACGCCGATCCCAACGCCTGGATTGCCCGCTGGCAGGAGGCCGGACTCAATGATCTGCAGCACCGCTGTCTCGGCCTGGAGGCGAGTCCGGAGCTGGGTCTTATCACGGCGCACCACGGCTACTTCGTGGGTGACGAGCCGAAGATCCTGACCCGCTGGCATCACAGGGTGGATGGGGAGGGCGCCATGCACCTCGCCATCGAGGTGGAGGTGGCCGCCGACATGCCCTCCCTGCCGCGCATCGGTGCCCGGCTCTGGCTGGCCGATGAACCGGCCGAAGGTGCCCCGGTGAGCTGGCTGGGGCTTGGCCCCCACGAGAATTACCCGGATCGCCGGCTCGCCGCCGATCTCGGTCGCTGGCAATTGCCCATCGAGGCGTTGCACACCCCTTATGTCTTCCCCACCGACAACGGACTGCGCTGCGATACCCGCGCACTGCAACTGGGGGATCTGGCGGTGGAGGGGCGCTTCCACTTCAGCGTCAGCCGCTACAGTCAGCAGCAGCTGGCCGAAGCCCGTCACCAGACCGATCTGGTGGCTCTGGGGGGCACGCACCTGTGCCTCGATGGCTTCCACATGGGGGTGGGAGGCGACGACTCCTGGAGCCAGAGCGTGCGGCCCGAGTTCTGGCTGTTGCCGGGGCGTTATCAGTGGCACTGCCGTCTGAGCTAGCCGGACCCGCCGTCGGGAGATGGCGAGATCCAAAGGCGGTTTCTCACGTAACTATTTAATTTTTAACAATATTACGGCTATGTAACAGAGTGTAAACGTTTTCATTTTGTTGCCAGGATCACAGACCGCCTCACAACAAACTGATTACATTAGGCTGGCGCCAGCTCAAACGGTGTACAGCATTCCCTACAAAAAACAGATAGAGATCGGAGCATAACAATGAAAAAACTCACGACAGTTGCCACCTTGCTGATGGGACTGATGGCGGGAGCCCAAGCCCAGGCCGATACCCGTATCGGGGTCACCGTCTACAAGTACGACGACAACTTCATGGCCGTGGTGCGCAAGGCCATCGAGAAAGAAGCGGCGGCCACCCCGGGTGTGGAACTGCTGATGAACGACTCCCAGAACGACCAGTCCAAGCAGAACGACCAGATCGACGTACTGCTGGCCAAGGGCGTGAAGGCCCTGGCCATCAACCTGGTTGACCCGGCGGCGGCCCCTGTCGTGATTGAGAAAGCCCGTGCGGACGAGATCCCCGTGGTCTTCTACAACAAGGAACCGAGCGCGGCCGACCTGGCCAGCTATGACAAGGCCTACTACGTTGGCACCGACTCCAAGGAGTCCGGAATCATTCAAGGCCAGCTGATCGCCAAGCACTGGAAAGCGCACCCCGAGTGGGATCTGAACAAGGATGGCGTCATCCAGTTCGTGCTGCTCAAGGGTGAGCCTGGCCACCCGGATGCGGAAGCCCGCACCACCTACGTCGTCAATACCCTGAACGATGGCGGCATCAAGACCGAGCAGCTGCACATGGATACCGGTATGTGGGATACCGCCATGGCCAAGGACAAGATGGACGCCTGGATCTCCGGTCCGAACGCCAACAAGATCGAAGTGGTCATCGCCAACAACGACGGCATGGCGATGGGCGCCGTGGAGTCCCTGAAGGCCCAGGGCAAGACCGCCATCCCGGTGTTCGGTGTTGACGCCCTGCCGGAAGCCCTGGCCATGGTCAAGAGCGGTGCCATGGCCGGTACCGTGCTGAACGATGCGGCCAACCAGGCCAAGGCCACCTTCGAGCTGACCAAGAACCTGGCCGAAGGCAAGCCGGCCGGTGAAGGCACCAACTGGAAGATCGACAACAAGGTCGTCCGCGTTGCCTACGTGGGCGTAGACAAAGACAACCTGTCCCAATTCGAGTAATTCCTCCCCTCAGGGCAAGGGAGATCCCCTTGCCCTCTTTTCAACCAGATGTGATGGCTGATATGACAACACGGCAACAATCAGAATGGCTGTTGGAGATGATTGACGTCAGTAAGAGCTTTCCTGGCGTCAAGGCACTCGATAATGTCAATTTACGGGTCCGTCCTCATTCTGTGCATGCGTTGATGGGCGAGAATGGCGCAGGGAAGTCCACGCTGCTCAAGTGCCTGTTCGGCATCTACGAGAAGGATCAGGGCAAGATCTTCTTCAAGGGACAGGAGATCAACTTCACCTCGTCCAAAGAGGCGCTGGAGAATGGCGTTTCCATGGTGCACCAGGAGCTGAACCTGGTACTGCAACGCACCGTGATGGACAACATGTGGCTCGGCCGCTATCCCACCAAGGGACTGTTTGTCGACCACGGCAAGATGTATCAGGACACCAAGCATATCTTCGAGGAGCTGGACATCGACATCGACCCCAGGGTCAAGGTCGGCACCCTGTCGGTTTCCCAGATGCAGATGATCGAGATTGCCAAGGCATTCTCCTATGACGCCAAGATCGTCATCATGGACGAACCCACCTCCTCCCTGACCGAGAAAGAGGTCAACCACCTCTTCAAGATCATCAACAAGCTCAAGGAGAAGGGGTGCGGCATCGTCTACATCTCCCACAAGATGGAAGAGATCTTCCAGCTCTGTGACGAGATCACCATATTGCGGGATGGCCAGTGGGTGGCGACCCAGCCCCTCAAGGGCATGACCATGGATCAGATCATCGGCATGATGGTCGGCCGCGAGCTCACCCAGCGCTTCCCGGAAAAAACCAACCAGCCCAAAGAGGTGATCCTCGAGGTCGAGCACCTGACGGCCAAGAACCAGCCTTCCATCAAGGACGTGACCTTCAACCTGCACAAGGGGGAGATCCTCGGCATCGCCGGTCTGGTGGGGGCCAAGCGCACCGACATCGTGGAGACCCTGTTCGGCATCCGCGATCGCAGCGAAGGGACCATCAAGCTGCACGGCAAAGAGGTGGCGAACCACAACGCCCACGAGGCGATCCAGAACGGCTTCGCCCTGGTGACCGAGGAGCGCCGCTCCACCGGGATCTATTCACGCCTCGACATCGCCTTCAACTCCCTGATCGCCAACATGGACAACTACAAGGGATCCATGGGGCTGCTCAGCGACAACAAGATGAAGAGCGATACCCAGTGGGTCATCGACTCCATGCGGGTCAAGACACCGACCCAGCAGACCCAGATCGGCTCCCTCTCCGGTGGCAACCAGCAGAAGGTGATCATCGGTCGCTGGCTGCTGACCCAGCCCGAGATCCTGATGCTGGATGAACCGACCCGGGGTATCGACGTCGGCGCCAAGTTCGAGATCTACCAGCTCATCCTAGAGCTGGCGAAGAAGGACAAGGGCATCGTCATCATCTCCTCCGAAATGCCGGAACTGCTCGGCATCACGGACCGCATCATGGTCATGAGCAATGGCCGGGTCGCGGGGATCGTCAACACCAAAGAAACTGACCAGAGCGAGATCCTGCGCCTGGCATCTCTGTACCTATAAAGACAGGAAGACATTATGGAGTCGGCTAAAAATTTCAATCTGATGCAGGCGCTCAAAGAGAACGGCATCTATGTGGTGTTGCTGGTGTTGCTCATGATCATCGTGATCAAGGAGCCCTCCTTCCTCAGCCTCACCAACCTCAGCAACATCCTGACCCAGTCCTCGGTACGGGTCATCATCGCCCTCGGGGTGGCGGGCATCATCATCACCCAGGGTACTGACCTGTCGGCCGGTCGTCAGGTCGGTCTGGCGGCGCTGATCGCGGCCACCATGTTGCAGGCCCTGACCAACGTCAACAAGGTCTTCCCCACCCTGGGGGAGGTGCCCATTCCGGCGGTGATCCTCCTGGTGTGCGTGGTGGGCGCCCTGATTGGTCTGGTCAACGGCCTGATCGTCGCCTACCTGAACGTGACGCCCTTCATCACCACCCTGGGCACCATGATCATCGTTTACGGCATCAACTCCCTCTATTTTGACTCCGTGGGGGCCTCCCCGGTGGCCGGGTTTGACCCTCGCTTCTCCAACTTTGCGCAGGGCTTCATCCGGATTGGCGGGTTCAAGCTCTCGTACCTGACCTTCTATGCGGCCATCGCCAGCGTCTTCGTCTGGGTGCTGTGGAACAAGACCCGCTTTGGCAAGAACATCTTCGCCATCGGTGGCAACCCGGAAGCGGCCAAGGTGTCCGGCGTCAACGTCGCCGTCAACCTGGTGGTCATCTATGCCCTGGCCGGTGTCTTCTACGCCTTCGGCGGCATGCTGGAAGCGGGGCGGATCGGCAGTGCCACCAACAACCTCGGCTTCATGTACGAGCTGGATGCTATCGCGGCCTGCGTGGTGGGGGGCGTTTCGTTTGCCGGCGGTGTGGGAACTGTCGCGGGTGTGATCACCGGCGTACTTATCTTCACGCTGATCAACTATGGTTTGACCTACATCGGTGTCAGCCCTTACTGGCAGTTCATCATCAAGGGCGGCATCATCATCCTGGCGGTAGCCCTGGACTCCATGAAGTACGCCAAGAAGAAGTAAGCATTGGCAGGGAGGGCCGGGTCATCCCGGCCCTTTCTCTTTGGAGGGACCCATACCATGGCATTCAAAGTCAAAATCAACGTGCTGTTGCTGCTCGCCATTCTGGTCACCATCGGTACCGCCTGGTTCAGCGTCAACCATTTCATCAGCGGCTACATCCGCACCCAGGCCACCCAGAACATCAACGAGCAGATCACCCTGGTCAGAGAGAAGCTGGCGGGTGACATCAACCAGAAGGTGCTGCTGGCCGCCAACCTCAACCTCGGGGTGACCAGCGTCAAGAAGGCGCTGCAGGAGACCGGCTTTCACAACATCGTCAAGCTCATTGGCGACATGGCATTCGACGCGAACGGGGTCATCGACGACAAGGCCAGGGTTGACGCCCTGCGCAAGCTGATCCCCGCCGCCAACAACCAGATCACCGTCAGCCCGCTGGAGCTGCTGGACGGCAAACCCGTCATCTCCATCCTGGTGCCGCGCGGTGCCGACTCCGCCTACCTCTACTACCTCGACATGAGCGAGTTCAAGACGCTGCTGACCAAGGTAAGCGGGGAAGGGCGTTACTTCTCCCTCACCGACAGTCAGGGACAGGTGCTCTACAGCAGCAAGCCCCAGGGAGAGAGCGAGAGCCGCCCCAACAAGCTGGATATTCGCGGCAGCGAGTGGACCCTGACCGGTTATGTGGATCTCGACTATATCCGGGCCATGACCCAGGCGCTCAACGGCAAGATCACCCTGGCCCTGCTCGGGGTGGCGGCGCTGGTACTGGCCCTCTCCATGGTGGCCCTCAACCTGGCCTATAGACCCATCCTCTCCCTGCGCGACCTGGTGCAGGAGCTCTCCCAGGGCAATGGGGATCTGACCCGCCGGCTCACGGTAACCAGCAAGGATGATCTCGGCCAGATCTCGGCGGGCATCAACCGTTTCATCGAGCAGTTGCAGGGCATGATGGGGGAGGTGAGACAAGCGAGTGGCCAGCTCAATGAAGGGATATCGGCATTGGCGAGGCAGACGGGGTCAGCCCAGGGCCTGCTGGCGGAGCATGTGCGGGAGACCGAACAGGTGGTCACCGCCATCAACGAGATGAGCCGTACTGCCGTCTCGGTATCGGAGAGCGCGGCCAATACTGCCCAGCTGACCGGCCAGAGCCAGCAACTGGCCAACCAGTCGCGTCAGGTGGTGGATCAGGCCATGGCCAGCGTCACTGCGCTGGTGACGGAGGTGGAGGCCACGGCACACTCCATCGAAGCCATGCAGCAGGATGTGCAGCAGATAGGCTCGATTCTCGGGGTCATCGGTGGCATCGCAGAGCAGACCAACCTGCTGGCCCTCAACGCCGCCATCGAGGCG
>NZ_CAWMFQ010000369.1:0-25025 GCF_963866995.1 Aeromonas sp. ZOR0002
GCGGCTCGGTGCAGGTGCCTGCCCACGTTCGCCGCATCAGTCAGGCGTTCGGCAAGGCGCTCAAGTTCCCGGTCTATCAGTCGGTCGGCAGCTTTACCCGCATGATGGAGATCCCCCAGCGCGAATATCTGGGCCTCTCCAGCGACAACCAGACAGAGCTGCTCGCCGTGATTGGCGACTTCTGGCAAGACGTGATGAAGGAGGCAGGACTATGAGCCGCCCTGATTTTGGCACCATCGGCAGCACCGTCAGCGCCTGCGAAGGGGTGGTGAACTACCTCAAGCCCTATCTGGAGGCCACCGGCCACGGCGCGGATCGGGTGATTGACCGGGTGCAAACCGTGGAGCGCCATATCGGCCGCTTCAACGAGTCGGATGAGATTAAGCGCTGGATGGGTAACCGCGATGGCGGCATTCGCATCGCCGCGATGCGGGTGGTATCGATGCGCCGTGAAGGCAACCTGATCGGCACTATCGAGTTCTCGGCATTCGTGTTCTGCGCTGACCAGTTCGGCTATGCCAAAGACCAGCGGGCAGAGGTGATCGCCGGTCGCTTGGCCACTGCCTTGATGCTGACTGGCGGCTGGCGTGGCACCGGTGCCAGCAAGGCGCCGGAAGGGGTGCGGATGGATAACCTCTACACCACCAGTATCGACAAGCTGGGGCTGGCGATCTGGTCGGTGACATGGCGGCAAGACTGGCCGCTCGATAACCCCATCGACCCGGCCACGCTCGATGACTTTCTGCGCTTTAACTGGCGCGCAGAACAGGGCGATGGCGCCCCGGTCTGTGAGGCAGATATCACCCTGCCCGCCGCCACTCCATAGGAGCAAAAATGGAACTGAATCTGAAACCGGCCCCCGGGCTGGTCATCAAAAAGCCGGATGGCAGCAAGCTGGCCGCCGATGGCGAGAAGGTGCCGCGCACCAGCTTCTGGCTGAAACGGCTGGCTGATGGTGATGTGAGTGAAGTTAAACCGGCCGCCAAGGCCACCAAGAAACCGCAAGTGAAGGAGTGACCATGGCTCTCGGAACTATCCCCAATGACGTGCGCGTGCCGCTCGTCTATATCGAGATCGACAACAGCCAGGCCCTGAGCGGCAACATCGCCCAGGATCAGAACGTGCTGCTGTTCGGTCAGATGATCACCACTGGCGCCGATGCCGGTACCGCTAGCCCGCTGACGGTCACCGAAGTTCCGGTCAGCGAGTCGGCCATTGATGCCCTGTTTGGCGTCGGCTCCATGATGGCGCTGGCTGCCAAGCGCTACCGCAAGGCCAACAGCTACACCCGCACCTTCGCGCTGGCCTGTGGCGATATTGTCGCTGGTTCTGCCGCTGCCGGTTCGTTCACCTTTGGCGGCCCTGCTGCCGTGGCTGGCACCGTGTCGCTGCTGATTGCCGGTCAATCTGTGCAGGTTGGCGTGGTCGCGACGGATACCGCCGCCAATATCGCCACCAAGGCGGTGGCCGCCATCAATGCGGTGAAGAACCTGCCGGTGACGGCGGCCGTGGATGGCACCGATACCGCCAAGGTCAACATCACCGCCAAGTGGAAGGGCCTGACCGGCAACGATATCGATCTGCGTTACAACTACTACGCGGGAGAGCAGCTGCCGAACGGCGTGACCGTCACCACCGTGGCGATGACCGGCGGCGCCGGCGCCCCCGATATGGCCGCCATGATCTCCGCCATGCCGGACGAGTGGTACAACCACATCATGATGCCGTTCAACGATACCGCCAGCCTCAACACCCTGCGCGATGAACTGCTGACCCGCTGGGGCCCGCTCAAGATGAGCGAGGCGATCGCCTATACCGCCTATCGTGGAACCTACGGCGAGACCATCACCTTCGGTGAGGCGCGCAACGACTTCCTGCTGACCTGCATGGGTACCAGCAAATCGCCCAGTCCGAGCTGGGAGTTCGCGGCCAGCTATTGCGGCATCGCGTCCTATCAGCTGGCCATCGACCCGGCACGGCCGCTGCAGACCTTGGCGCTGCCCGGCATTCTGGCACCGGCCAAGGCTGACCGTTTCGCCTTTGACGAGCGCAACAACCTGCTGAAATCCGGTATCGCCACTTATCAGGTGCAGCCCGGTGACGTGGTGGCCATCGAGCGTGAAGTGTCGATGTATCAGAAGAACGCCTTCGGCGATCCGGATCCGTCTTATCTCGACATCACCACCCCGGCCACCCTGGGCAAGATGCGTTACGACGTGCGGGTGATGGTTACCAATCGTTATCCGCGTCACAAGTTGGTGAATGATGAAGATTTGCCGCTGATTGACCCCGGTCAGCCTGTCGTATCACCAAAGTTGATGAAAGAAGCATTGATTGAAGTTGCTCTCGACTGGGTTGCTGCTGGCCTGATGGAAAACTTCGATCTGTTCAAAGAATCGTTGAGCGTGGTTCGACCATCTGGCGACCGTAATCGTCTGGATGCTCTCAGCCATCCGGATATCGTCAACCAATTCCGCATCTTTGCGGAGCTGATCCAGTTCAAACTCTAAGGAGCCAATCATGGGGATGATCCTCGGTGAAGTGACCGTTCGTGCGAATGGCAAGCAGTTCAAGACCAAGGGCGGGGCCGTGCTCAACCCGGGCGGCTATACCCGCACCCAGCACACTGGCCCCGGCAAAGTGTGGGGCAAGAGCAAGAAGTACAGCCCGCCCAGTATCGAGATTGTGATCGCCGCTGATGAAGACGTTGATGTGATCGAAATCAACGCCATCGAAGACGCGACCATGACCTGGGAAGGTGACAACGGCGTCAGCTACATGATGACCAAGGCCAGCACCAACGAACCGGCCACCCTGCGTGAAGAGTCCGGCGATATCGCGGCCACCTTCTTCGGTGACAAGGTAGTGGGGATCTGACCATGGCCTTGATTACCTTCGAACTCGATCATGGGCTGAAGGCGGTGGGGAGCGGCGATGAGCCGCTCCTTTATCGTGAAGTTGGCCTGCGTGAGCTGAATACTAATGACCTTATCGATGCCCAGTTGGCTGCTGAAAAAGTCGTAGTGCATCCAGGCGGTAAGGCCGTTGCTTATACCAGTGATGTGCTTTACGGGTTGGAATTACTGCGCCGCCAGATTGCATATATAGGAGAAGTGCAGGGCCCTATCGAAATAAAGACGATTCGAAAACTTCACACAGAAGATTTCGATCTTATTCAACGCAAGGCGCAAGAGCTTGACCAGGCATTGGCAGAAGATTTGGCCAGAAGGATAGAGGAACGGGGGCGAGCAGATCCAGTTCGTTGATATTGCAATGGGGGTAATGTTTGCCATGAGCAAATATATACCGACATCCGAGCTGGAAAACTTGCCATTGCGCCATCTATTTATTCGCTTCGATAAATTAAAACAGGCGCTGACGCCGAAGAAGTAAAAGGAAATATCATGGCCAAGCAACTTGTCACCGATATTGTTATTAACCTCGCTGGCAACTTGGCCGCCAAATCGCGGCAATATGGCCAGAGCATGAGCCAGTTTGCCGCCAATAATCAGCGCGCCATGAATATGATCAAGATGTCCACCGCCGCTGCTGGCCGGGGTATCGATGCCATGGGTAACCGCTATGTGGCATTGGGCGCCGCCATGGTTGGCGGTGCATCTGTTCGTGGCTATGCCGAGCTTGATCGCCGGATCTCTCGTATCGCCATTGCGGCCGATATCAGCCGCGATAAGGCCAAGGAACTGAAGGACGAGATCAACGCCGTCAGCAATACCAAAGGCATTCGCATCGACCCGAGCGAAGCGACCGCGGCCGTCGAAGAGATCCTGACCAAGACCGGCGATCTCGAATACGCCATCAACAACCTGCCCAATATCGCCGCCGTTATTCAGGCGACCGGCGCCGGTGGCCTTGAAGTTGGCGGCATCTTTACCGAGTTCAAGAAGCTGGCCATCGACTCCAGCGAAGCGGCGATGCGCGCCATCGATACCCTCAACATGCAGGGTAAGCAGGGCGCCTTTACCCTGGCCAACATGGCCAAAGAGGGCCCAAAGATTTTCGCCGCCTATGCGGCCACAGGTCGAGAAGGTGCCGGCGCAGTCACCGAACTGGGCGCAGCCCTGCAGATCATCCGTCAAGGTGTCGGATCAGATGCCGAAGCGGTGACGGCCTTCGAATCCATCATTCGCGATATTACCCGCCCAGAGACCGTCAAGAAGCTCAAGCAGCTGGGCGGCATTGAGGTGTTCGACCCCGAGAAGCTCAAGCAGGGCAAAGAGGTGATGCGCAGCCTGCCGGTGCTGATTGAAGAGATCGTCACCAAGTCTGGCGGCCTCTCCAGCAAGCTCTCGATGCTCAACCTGACCGACGAAGCCAAGCGGGCACTCAAGCCGGTGATCGCCGAGTACGTCCAGACCGGCGACGTCAAAGCGTTTGACGAGTTCCTCAAGCTCTCCGGCGATGGCAGCACCACCCTGAATGATGCCGCCGTGGCTGCCAGCGACTTTGCCGCCAGCCTGCAGCTGGTCAGCAACAGCTGGAACCAGTTTGCCAACAAGCAGCTGGCCGCCCCGATCGCTGAACTGGCCGACGCCATCAACAGCCTGGAACCGGATGCCGTGCAGAACTGGCTGGAGACCGGCAAGAATATCGCCCTGGTTGTCGGCGGTCTGGTGGCCGTCAAGAAAGGGATCGATGCGGTTAAATGGACCAAGGGCGTGTGGGATGCCGCCAAGCCAAGTAAGGGCGGTGCCGGTGGCCTTGGTGGTGCCATGGCCGATCTGGGCGCGACCCCTGTCTATGTGGTCAATATGCCGGGTGGTGGTTTTGATATCCCAACAGGCGGCCCAGACAAACCGACTGGTAAAGTCCCAAAAGCATTCAATGCCCTCAAGAAAATGACCCCAGGATTACTTGCGACCGGATCTTTTGGTCTTATATATGCGGCCAGCCAAGCGGAAGAGGCGCAGAAATTGAAGGCTGAAAGCGATGCTGCACAAGTATCAAGGGCGACCCTTCCTACTGAGCCCATGCTTAGTAATAAGGATGCATTCGCCATGATGGCGCAGCAATTACAGGCAGAAGTTGCAACAGGCTTGTCAGCTCCTCGGCAAAATGCTTTTGAACAAAAGGTCAATGCCTCCCTCGATATCAAAGTCAGCGATGACCGCATCACGGTTCGCGCCCGCGATGCGGCTCCCGGGCTGCAGGTGCGCGTGGATAACGGCCCTTCACTGATGCCTTAAGGATGGTTTGAATGAGCTTTGAAGAGCGTTTGACCGCCTCGATCCGTGGCGTTGAATTCCTGCTGAATACCGTAGAAGGCAAAGGCGGTCGCCGGGCGATACCCCGCGAATACCCCAAGCGCGAAAGCGGCTGGACCGAAGACAACGGCGCGGTGCTCACCAACGAGCAGATAACCGGCAAGCTGGTCGGCAAGGATTATCTGACCCAGCTGCGCAGCCTGCTGGATGCCCTGAACGAGCCAGGCACCGGCGAGATGATCCACCCGTGGTGGGGCGTGCGCACGGTGCAGGTTGGCGATGTCAGCCACCGCCTGGATAACGAAGAGGATGGCGTCGCTTATGTCACCTTCACGGTATGGGAAGCTGGCAAACGCCTGTTCCCCACTGCTGCCATCGATACCGCCGCCACCCTGGGCAATGCCGCCGCCGCAGCGCAGGGGTCCAGCGAGCAATCATTCCTCGATTCGTTCGTTACCGGCATCGATAACATGGGCGTGATGGTCGATACCTTCCTCGACGATCTGGACGAGTTGACCCGTGGCCTGCCATCCCTGCCGGACCAGTTCCGTGAATGGACCGATCGCCTGATGCGCACCAAGGATAGCGTCGGTTCGCTGCTGGCCTACCCGGGCGAACTTGCCCGCGAGGTGACCGGCATCGTTGAGGATGTCAAAGGAGTGGTGACTGACCCCATCCGGGCGCTCTCTGTTTATGACCAGGTAAGCCGCCGTTGGGAAGGGATGCGCGCCGAGCTGGCCATCACGGGCGGCTTGCCGACCAGCATCAACAGCGACGTGACCACTGGTGTGGCCTCGTCGGTACCGACCATCGACACCCCCACCGAGCTGAATGCCGCGCTCGATAACGGCAAGGCCTTCACCGCCTTGATTGACCGCGCTACCGCCACGGCGGCGGCCAGTGCCATTGCCAGTGCGGATCTCGGTACCACCCGCGACTTTACCCCTGACCAGAACGGTCAGGTGACCATCGGCCAGTCGCTGACTGGCGATCAGGTCAACAACCAGATCAGCCGTCCGGTCACCATGGATGGCGTAGTGGGGGCAGATCGCAATCTGCTGCTCACTGCCGACGATCTGGAACAGCTGGCCAACTACTGGGCCAACATACTGGCCGAGCTGGCCATGGATGCGGTAGAGGCAGAGCAGAGCGATGTGTGGCGCGCCCTGCGAGATCTGCGCCTTGCCCTGCTCAATGACAGCCGCGAACGGGGCGCCAAGTTGCCGCGCCGCCGTCAGATCACCCTGACCACCACCACCGCGTCGGCCCTGCTGGCGTGGCAGCAGTATGGCAATGCCGAGTACCGCGATCGGCTGGTGATGGGCAACAAGCTGCGCGATCCGGCCTTTATCACCCCGAGCACCAACATTCAGGTCGTGGATGAGGTGAGCAATGGCTGAACCCATTACCCTGCGCGTGGATGGTCAGCTCTATAGCGGCTGGCAGAAGGTGCGCATCACCCGCAGCCTGCGCGATATTGCCGGTGATTTCGAACTGCACCTGACCCGCAAATGGGACGATGCCAAGGCGATGGTCATCCGCGAAGGCAGCGCCTGCACCGTGCATATCGGCAACGATCTGGTGTTGACCGGCTACGTTGACGACTTCACCCCCAGCTATGACGCCAAAGAGGTCAGCTGGGTGGTCAGCGGCCGCAGCAAGACCAGCGATCTGGTGGACTGCTCGGCCATCTACAAAAGCGGCCAATGGCAGAACGTCACCCTCGACAATGTGGCGCGCGATATCTGCGAGCCGTTCAATATCGAAGTGGTGGTCGAGTGCGATCTGGGGGAAGCCTTCCCCCGCGTGGCCATCGAGCAGGGCGAGACCTGTTTCGAGCTGCTTGACCGCTTGGCCAAGCAGCGTGCCGTGCTGCTCACCACCAACGAGAAGGGCCAGCTGGTGCTGACACAGGCCAGCGAGCAGGCGATGGGGGCCAGCCTTATCCTTGGCCAGAACATTATGGCGGCCCGTGGCAACTTCAGCATGCGCGACCGGGCATCAGAATGGATCGTCAAGGGCAGCAGCTACGGCGGCGGTGCGACGTGGGATAACACCCCGACCACCACTATCGGAGGTCAGAAGACGACCATCACCGATCCTGATGTGCCGCGTTATCGACCCCGCATCATCATCGCCGAAGATGTCACCACAGTGGCCGGTGCCAGCAAGCGCGGACAGTGGCAGAAACAGCGCAGCATCGGAGAAGGTACCCAGACCGAGATCACCGTCGCTGGCTGGCGCACACAGGGGATGGAAGGCGACAGCGGCCCGCTCTGGCGCATCAACCGGATGTGCACCGTCAAGGACGAGATCCAGGGGCTGGATGTGAACTGGCTGATCGTCTCGGTGACCATGATGGAAGGCGACCAGGCAGGCCGCGAGGCCATCATCAACCTGACCCCGCGCGAGGCGATGCTGATCCCCGCAGAAGTGGTCAAGCAACAGACCAAAGAGGTAACCACATGGTAAGTATTCGTGACGTGCAGAAGCTGCTTGCCCCGCTACAGCGCCGCCTGCGCCTGATTGCCGATCGCGCCATCGTCACCCTGGTCAATGACGCCTTGCAGCGCCAGAACCTGCAGCTCAAGGTGCTGGCTGACGAGGGGGCTGATGATGTCGAGCGCTTCCAGAACTACGGTCACACCAGCGTGCCGCCAGAGGGGTCTGAAGCCATCGTGCTGGGGGTTGGTGGCGCTCGCGCCGGACTGGTGGCCATTGCCGTCGAACATAAGGGCTTTCGCCCGAAAGACTTGGAGGCGGGGGATAGTTGCCTATACCATCTGGAGGGTCACAACCTCCTCCTTGGCAAAGACGGCTATGCCGAGCTAAGCGCGAAAAGCGTCAGTATCACCGCAGAAGAACAAACCCTCACTATATCCCCTGAAAATGAAATTCAAGGCGCGCTTCACGTGACGTTGAACATCACTACTGATGCTGATGTCATCATTAACGGCATTTCGTTCCTTGGACATAAACACAATCTACCGGGCGGAGGGCAAACATCCCCGCCAGTGTGAGGGGCGATGACCACAGCCATCATTTGGAACAACGAAACCGGCCGGGGCGATATTGAAATCACCTCGGCCGGTTTGCGTCAGGATGATGGACTCGAAACCCTGGTGCTGCAGGTGCTGTTTACCGATGCCCGCGCCGATGACTCCGACGTGCTGCCAGATGGTACCGGCGACAAGCGTGGCTGGATTGGCGACACCTTTGCCGACCAGCCGTGGGGAAGCAAGCTTTGGCTGCTCGATCGCGAAAAGCTCACCACTGACGTGCGCAACAAGGCAGTGACCTATGCGCAAACCGCCCTTGATGCCCATTTAAAGCCTGATTTTGCCAGCAATATCGTGGTGACCGGCGCCATTCCCCAGTTTCAGCTGCTGCAGCTCATCATTGCCATCACCCGCCCTGACGGAACCGATACAACCATGACCATCAACAAGCGGTGGGAGGCGCAAGCCAATGCCCTATAACGTCCCCACCCTGCGCCAGATCACCGCCAGCGGCCTGCTTGATATCGAATCAAGCCTTGGCACCGTGCTGCCCAAGTTCGGCATCGAGCAGGCGCTGAATGCCGCCGTTTCCGCTGGCCAGCGCGACCTCTACGATCACCAGATGTGGATTGTTCGCCAGATCATCCCGACCAGTGAGTCGGATGACCAGACCATTATCGAAATGGCCCAGTTTGAAGGGGTGATCCGCAAACAGGCGACCTATGCCGCTGGGCCTGCCACGCTGCAGGGTACCGTTCCTGCTCCTGTCGGCACCGTGCTGCAGCACAGTGACGGCCGTCAATACACCGTCACCAGCAGCGCCAGCCCAAGCGGCGGCGTTGTGGCCGTGCAGGTGCAGGCCGCAGAAGCAGGCGCAGCAGGTAACCTTGCCGCTGGCCAACCGCTGGCACTGGTAACCCCAGTTCCCGGGCTGCAATCCAACGGCGTCAGCGAAGACATCAGCGGCGGCGCCGATATCGAGCCCATCAACCAGCTGCTGGAGCGCCTGCTCTTCCGCAAACGCAACCCGCCTATGGGTGGCGCGGTGGCAGATTACGTCACCTGGATGCGTGAGGTTGCAGGCGTGACCCGCGCATGGGCCTATGACGTATGGCAAGGCGGCGGAACGGTCGGGATCGGCTGGGTTTATGATGACCGGGCTGACATCCTGCCAACGCCTACCGACCAGTTCATGATGCAGGATTACCTGTTCCGTCATGCTGACCCAGCTACTGGTGTGCTGGTTGGTCGCCCTGCAGGTATCGAGCCGGTCTTTATCGGTCCGCTACTTAAGGTGACTGATCTCGCTATCGTTCCTACCCCTGACAGCGCCGAGATCCGCGCCGGTATCGAGAAGAATCTCAACGGCTACGAGCGCACCCTGCAACCGGGTGATCCCATGCTTGTATCCAAAATTCGCACTGCCATTGGTAGCGCTCCAGGCGTCAAGAACTACACCCTGGATCTGACTGCAGATGTGCCTGCCAATATCGATGAGTTAAACGTCATCGGGGTGATCACATGGCCCACCCTGTAGAGCAGTGGGGCGATGCGCTATTGCAGCAGATGCCGCGCGGTCGCGCATGGCCACGCGACCCTGATGCCAACCTGCCGAAATATGTGCTGGGATTCGCCAAGCGCCTGCAAGAGCTGGAGCTGAGCGCAGATGAGTTGCTGCTTGAAATGCGCCCTGAAACGACCGTTCAGCTGCTGCCGGAATGGGAGAACTATCTTGGCCTGCCAGAGTGCAATATCACCAACCAATCATTCGAACAGCGCCGCGCCGCCGTGGTCGAGAAATACCACCGAAAAGGCGGCTTGCAGACATGGATGATAGAGCAGATCGCGGCTGCGCTTGGCTTCACCGTCAAGGTATATGAGCAGTGGCCACACCACGTTCTGCGCGACGTCAATTTCCCTATTTATCCGGCATCTGCCCGCTTCATTTTGCGGGTTGATGTGTTGGGCATACCAGAAGACCGCTTCACCGTGCTCGACAACGTTCTTACGCCGCTGCGTGGCAATGCGGCACTCATTCTCGAATGCGTGCTCAACCGCCTGAAGATTGCGGGCTTTTACTACGACTTTAATTATGAGGTGTAACCATGGCGTACTGGCCTGATACCGGAACCGGCGTTGATACGCAACCTGCGCGCAAGCCTGTGCAAAGCGCCATTCGTAAGTATTTCACCGAGGGCGGCATTGGCCAGGCCCCGACCGTGCCTGGTGGTGACTGGTTCAACCAGATGACCAACGAAGTACTGAACGTGCTGGAAGCTGCTGGGATTGAGCCTAGCAAAGTTGATGATGATCAGCTGCTGCTGGCCATTCAGCGTATCTCCAACGCCATGAGTGCTCGTGAAGCCCTGCGCCGCACTTACGCAGATAATGGGTGGACTCTTCGCCCTATTCCAGAGAGCTTCAAAAATGGTGGTTTACTACCATCTGCTATCCATGTGTTATTGGATGAGGTCACAGGTATAGCTTACTCTGGCTCTGGGCCATATCCACAGACTGTTGATGCTGATACCAACCCCAATGTTGGTGGTTTCGTTGCGCGTGATTTAGTGAGAAATTCTTCTAATTTTCCCAGTCTTCAGGAGTTTTTAGATAGCTTTACAACTGGCGACGTGACCATTCCTGCCGGGGTGTACTACTTGTCTACCCCCCTAAAAATCGAGGAGAGAAATAGTAATGTCGATAGTCCTTTGCAGCGGTACACAATCAATGCAACAGGGGTAGTTCTACGCCACCCTAGCGGTGAGTACACTCATAACTTGCTCAACTTACTGAGCAATAAACGGGTTAGAATTGTCGGCCTTCGTGTCGAAGGTGTTGTTAATGTAGCTGGGTTGTGGGATTCATATTTAGGCGATTGCCATTTTGAAAAGACGATCTTTGGTGACGAAACACTGGGCCTTGGCTTTGTCTCTCACTATTGGAACCATTTCTGCGGAACCCGCTTTGGTGAGGTTCTTCTCATAACATCAGGGACCCGTGTTGCGAATCACGAGTTCAACGATAACTCATTTCACAATTCAATCATCACTGGCTTAACGTTACGTGGCATAGGATCTTTGCAGTCTATGTCATTTTTCGGTGGCGAATTCCGTGGAAATTTCGTAGTAGAAAGCAACCAGTATCGAGATGGACAGACACCAAATTCCATTGACTTCTATAGCACCTATTTTGACCAGGCTGGAAACTATCCTGACCTGAAAGGTCTGCAAGTCAATACTCATGGCAACTGCTCCGCAGTTAATGCGTTCTCTTTTGATGGGCAACGGGCTAGTGATGGCGGTACTGGTACTGAGCAGTCAATGTATGGGTTTCGACCAGAAATCCGTGAGCCAACATCCATTGAAAACTTGGCTATTGGTGGCGCTGCTAACAGCTATCCTGTGTACGGCCCTGTTCGTGATGTGCATCTGGCGACCAATGTCAGTGTTACCCAGCTGCAGAATTACATTCGAATCGGTGCAACTGGGCCATTCGGCCTGTTTGCCTATAAAACAGAACCTCTCTCTGTTGCTGGTTGGTACTCCTGCACTGCGATCTTCAGGAAACCGTCAGGTGGTGCGTTGCAAATTAGAGTAAAAAATCGCACCACTGGTGATGCGTACTCTGACTCAATGAGTAATAAATCTCTAATCATCGGGGATTTTATTGTTGGCTCATTTAGTGTTAAAGCAGGCGTTGGTGATGTTCTTGCCGTTGAGGTATATGGCCCCTCCGTCAGTGCAGGTGAGTATATCGATGTACACTCGGTGTTCATTGGATTAGGGAAAAAATCTAATCTTGGTGGGCATGGGCAGGCATCTAAGGGGTTCCGTGAATACACCCTGTCAGGCAAGCCCGTTTCTGGAACATACCTGCAGAATGACCGGATTAACATCTCCCCTATAGCACCTGGCTCAGTGGCGCAATATGTGGTTACCACAGATGGTACGTTAGGCGCTTTATCTACTACTGGCAGCATCACTGCGGGTTCATCTACGCTTACCGTAGCCGATGCATCTGGCATATATGAAGGGGCATGGCTGTCTATCGTAGGAGTATCAGGTGGAAAAGTGGTTAAGTCGGTGGTTGGTAACACCGTTGAACTTACAACTACAGCTAATGCAACGGTGTCAGGTTCATCGGTTTCTTTTAGAGCCCCCGTGTTGAAGCCGTCCATTCAGTCAGGTCCAGCGCCATCTATATCTAGCGCGCCAACCGATGTCGGATTGCTTGCTATTGTTGCCGGTACTGGTTACTTATCAATCGGGACTACTGCTGTTACAGATTGGAAGCAGATCACATAATACCCCCCCTTTACTTATCTAAATGGTAGCGGTTCCATTACCCCCTTCCTATATCAATAGCTAGTGAATTGATCACTCTAATTAGTGATCAGTTTGCTAGCTTTTAGTGATCATTCCTATCGCGCGGCTACACTGCTGTTTTTCTCCGGCCGGTACGTCTATGAACGTTATCGGGTCGAACAGGAGATGAGCGGCGCCCTGGTCGCGCTGGCGGTGGTGAAGGAGGCGGCGCAGCTGGCCCATGAGCTGCAACGGGAGCGCGGCATGTCGGCCGGTTTCCTCGGCTCTGGCGGCAACAAGTTTCGCGATGCGCTGCCTGCCCAGCGCAAGGTGGTGGACAGCCTGTTGCAGCGTTTTCATCAGGATCCTGCCTTGCTGGCGCTGACCGAGGTGCAGCAGGGAGTGGCCGGACTCACCGCCATGCGTGAGCGGGTCAGCGCCCTGGGGGTCGAGGTGGCAGAACAGGTCGGCTTCTATACCCGCCTCGTGACCGCCTTGCTGGCGGTGGTGGACAAGATAAGCGTCGACAGCATGGATGCCACCATCGCCCTGCAGACCAATGCCTACGCCGCCTTCCTGCAGAGCAAGGAGCGTGCGGGGCTGGAGCGGGCGACGCTCAGCAACGTCTTTGGCCGTGACAGCTTCACGCCAGCGCTGTTGCAGCAGTTCATCTCCCTGCTGGCGGCCCAGAATACCTATCTCGAACGTTTCCAGGCGGTGGCGAGTCCAGCCCAGCGTCAGTTGCTGAACGACAGCCTCGCCTCACCCGTGGTGGCCAAGGTGGCCGCCATGGAGAAACTGGCCCTGGACAAGGCGGCAAGCGGCGGTTTTGGTGTCGATGCAGAGGCCTGGTTTGCCTTGAGTACCGACAAGATAGGCCTGCTCAAGGAGATAGAAGACAGCCTCTATCAGCAGCTCTTTGAGCGGGTTGAACAGATGCGGGTCGGGAGTGCCAGTGACTTCTGGTGGGGGGCGGCTGGCGTGTTGCTGTGCATCGTCCTGACCACCTTCGTCTGCTGGCGGGTGGTGCGGGATCTGCATCTGGGCTTCATGGCCCTGCACCAGACCTTCAAGCGCCTGGTGCAGGAGAACGACCTGACCGTGCGGGTCGACTGGCGATCCGGGGATGAGCTGGGGGCCCTGGCGCGGGATCTGAACCATTTCCTCGGGCACCTGGAGAGTTTGCTGCTGGCTGTGCGCCACTCCTGTGACGTGCTGATACGCAGCGCCGCCAGCTCGGCCGAGGTCATTGCCGAGGTGAATGCCGGCGTAGTCAGGGGATGCGGGCAGGTGGATCTGGTGGCGACTGCCGCCACCGAGATGGCATCGACTGTCGCGGAGATTGCTCGCAACGCAACCCAGACCTCCCAGGCGACTCAGCAGGCCATCGGCCGGGCGAAGCAGGGTGACAAGGAGGTGGATCAGACCATCCACACCATCCAGCAGGTGGCGGGTACCCTGAGTGATACCCAGCAACTGGTGGACAGCCTGCATCAGGATACCGAGTCGGTGGGCGAAGCGCTCAACCTCATCAAGCAGATCTCGGACAGAACCAACCTGCTGGCCCTCAATGCCGCCATCGAGGCGGCCCGTGCCGGTGAATCCGGGCGCGGCTTTGCGGTGGTGGCCGACGAGGTGAGAGCGCTTGCCTCCCGTACCCAGCAGGCGGCGGACGACATAGAGCGGATGCTGGGCCGCTTGCGCCAGGGGGCCAACGAGGCGGTGGCTGCCATGCACACGGGCACCGAACAGGCCGGCCTTAGCGTGACGGAGGCCAAGCGGGCGGGGAGCGAGCTGACCGACATCGTCAACGAGGTGCGCAAGGTGAGCGACATGACGGCCCAGGTGGCCACCGCCACCGAGGAGCAGCGTTACGTGACCGACGACATCCAGCAAAACGTGATGACCATCCGTGACGTGTATGAGGCCCATCGCCAGCACTCCCATACCCTGCAACAACACAGTGCCGAACTGGATGCCCTGGCCCGGGATCTGGCGGGACGCATCGCCAGCTTCAAGCTGATGGCCCCATCTTCCCCCCATTGAGCGTTTTGACCTAAAGCTTGTCCTGCCGCTGCCGATAGATAATTCGAGATAGTGTGGAGGACAAGCCGTTGAATGCTTGGGTGTTGGGGTTGATCAGCATATCAGTGAGTATGCAGCTGCAGGCGGGCGTGACCGAATTTGGCGCCGGTCTGGATCAATCCGTCTGGCGCCTGACCTCTGATACCCAGGTGGAGTGCAGGCTGGAGCATCCTATTCCCCGCTGGGGAACCGGGGCCTTTGTCAGCCGGGCCGGGCGCAAGATCAATCTGGATTTCGAGCTCAAGGGGCAGCGACCCCAGGCGCGTACCCAGACAGTGAGCCTCGGGATCATGCCCCCCAGCTGGCGTCCCGGGGTGGCCGGGCGACAGATCAGCCAGTTGCAGTTCTATCAGCAGTTTGACGGCCTGGTGGCGGGGCAGACCGCCTGGACCATGCTGGACGAGCTGGAGGGAGGGCGTATGCCGACTTTCCAGTATCGCGACTGGTATCGTCAGGACAGGCCGGTGCGGGTATCGCTCTCGTCGGTCAATTTCAGGGTCAAGTACCAGGCGTTCATGGACTGCCTGAGTGGCTTGCTGCCCTACAGCTTCAACGACATCGCCTTCAGCGTACTCTCCTATGACAAGAACAGCGATCAGTTGTCACCGGCCTCCAAGCGGCGGCTGGCGATGATCGGTGACTATGTGAAGGCAGACAAGAGCATCGATGTGGTGGTGATCGACGCCTACAGCGACAGCTATGGCGGCCGCTGGCCAAACCAGAAGCTCTCCGAGAAGCGGGCGGATGCCATCAAGCAGGTATTTGTGGATCTCGGCATCGAGGAGGGCAAGATCTCGGTGGAAGGGCACGGTGAGAAACAGCACGTGGCCTCCAACGAAACGGAAGCTGGCCGAGCCAAGAACCGCCGGGTGGTGATCAACATGGGACGCAACGGCACTATCTGATCCCGTTGAGTCATCGAGAGGGGCGGGATTTTCGCTGTAGTCAGGAATAAAAAATGCCAGTCGGCGAACCGACTGGCATTTTTTTCACGGGTATCCGGGATTACTTGGCCAGGGATTCCGGCAGGTTTTCGCGGATCTTGCCGAGCATCTCTTTCAGCACGCGGGGGTTGGCCACCACGATGTTGCCGGAGTTTTCGTAGTTGTGACCACCAACGAAGTCGGTGACGATGGCGCCGGCTTCTTTGGCCAGCAGCTCACCGGCGGCGGTGTCCCAGGGTTTCAGGCCTATTTCCCAGAAACCGTCGACGCGACCAGCGGCCACATAGGCGAGATCCAGCGCGGCGGAGCCAGCACGACGGATGTCTGCACACTCGATGAACATGCTCTGGAACATCTTCAGGTAGGGTTCGATGTGGTGCTTCTGCTTGAACGGGAACCCGGTGGCCAAGATAGTGCCGGAGAGCTCTTTGGCCTTGCCGACACGGATGCGGTAGCCGTTCAGCTGGGCGCCGCTGCCGCGGGTGGCAGTGAACAGCTCGTCACGGATGGGATCGTAGACAACGGCTTGTTCGGTCTTGCCCTTGACGCGCAGAGCGATGGAAACGGCAAAGTGCGGAATGCCTTTGACCAGGTTGGTCGTGCCATCCAGTGGGTCGATGATCCATTGGTAGTCCGGATTGGTACCGGCAATCTCGCCAGACTCTTCAGCAACGATGCTGTGTTCCGGGTAAGATTTTTTGATGGTGTGAATGATGGCCGCTTCGGCGTCACGGTCAACGTTGGTCACGAAGTCATTGCTGCCTTTCTGGATAACCTCGATGTTCTCGGGTTGAGAAAAGGCTTTTACTACTACTTGACCGGCGTTGCGCGCAGCGCGCACGGCGATATTCAGCATCGGATGCATAGGTTCACCACTGGATGTTAAAGAACGGGGGATAAAAGGACGCGACATCTTACCAAGATATTCGGGAATAGCAACTGCTATACCCTCATTCGGTCAGGGTGGTGACTGACAGATCTGACGGCTCCAATAAAGACCTGTAATCAACTAGTCTTATCGCGACAGCCGGATAACAGGCTGTGGTGAGCATAGGGATATGAGCCATGAATCTGTCATTAATCAGTCAGAAACCGTCGTCGCCGACGACTCTGGGTGTGTTGGCCGCACTGCGTGCCGCCAGCGAAGAGAGCGATTATGTCACCGAGGTCCGGGTGGCACAGCCCCAGCAGTGGCAACCGTCGAAGGATGAAGCGGCGATCCTGCTGCTGGAAGAAGAGGGCGCTGCCTGGCCTGCTCCGCTCTGGCCTGCAGGAGGCAGTGCACTGGGATTGCCGGTGCTTCCCCTGTTGGTGCATCGACAGTATGAACATACTCCACAGGGGCCGGATGTTCGGGATCCGCATTTTTATTTCGTCTCCAACGGTATTCTGCTGGATGAGGCCGAACTGGCGGATCCTGCCTGCAGCCTGGTGCTGCAAAGCAAGTTTGAATCCTATTTTCCGCTGCTTTCCCGTCTTATCTTGCTGCGCCAGCGCCAACCAGGGGTACTGAGCAGCTAATCATCTCCCCCTCGATGCGGGCTGTTCAAGCGGCACAATATTTGTCATAACTGACCGACATTGTGCCGCTTTGCTATGGCCTGTGCAGCGGTTCACCGTGTGTTCGTCGACGGAGGTGACATGAAGGTTTATGAGCTGAGACGAGCCCCCAATGCCCGTCGGGTCAGAATGTTTCTGGCGGAGAAGGGGATCGAGATGGAATATCAGCAGGTCGATCTGGGGGCGGGGGAAAACCTGGCGCCCACCTTTTTGACCAAGAACCCGGCCGGGCGCATTCCTGTGCTGGAACTCGATGACGGAACCTGTCTGAGTGAAACCCTGGCCATCTGCCGCTATTTTGAAGAGCTCCACCCAGAGCCGAACCTGTTTGGCAGCACCGCGCTGGAGCGCGCCACCATAGAGATGTGGAGTCGCTTCATCGAGTTCAACCTCTGGCTGCCGACCGGTATGGCGTTTCGTCATATCACCGGTTTTTACAAAGACCGGGAGCGGGTCTTCCCCGAATGGGGGGAGGAGTGCAAGCAACAGGCTCAGATCTGGTTTGACAAGCTTGATGCCCGTCTTGCCGAGGTGCCCTATATTGCGGGGGAGCGCTTCACCATCGCCGACATTCTTGCCCTCTGTACCATTGATTTTGGCAAGGTGGTCGGCCTGCGTATCACCCCCGAACAGCCCCATTTGCAGGACTGGCATGACCGGGTAAGTGCCCGGCCCAGCGCCCAGGCCTGATCCTTTCCCCTGAACGTTCAAGGAGTCCAAGATGATAGAGTTGTACACAGCCGCCACGCCCAACGGGTTCAAGGTGTCGATCGCCCTCGAAGAGCTGGGGCTGCCCTACAAGGTCATTCCCCTTGATTTCGCGACCATGGAGCAGAAGAAGCCCGAGTTCCTGGCCATCAACCCCAATGGCCGCATCCCGGCCATCGTCGATCGGGACAATGGTGACTTCGCAGTGTTCGAGTCCGGCGCCATCCTTATCTATCTGGCGGAAAAAACCGGCAAGTTGCTGCCACAGGATCCCAAGCGCCGCTCCCAGGCCATCCAGTGGCTGATGTTCCAGATGGGGGGCGTCGGTCCCATGATGGGGCAGGCCAACGTCTTCTATCGCTATTTCCCCGAGAAGATCCCGGCCGCCATCGAGCGTTACCAGAAGGAGGGGCGACGCCTGTTCGAGGTGCTCGACGGTCATCTGGCACACCATGAGTATCTTGCGGACGAGTACAGCATCGCCGACATCGCTACCTGGCCCTGGGTGCGCATCCACGACTGGAGTGGTATCTCCATCGAGGGGTTGGTGCATTTGCAGGCCTGGATGGCACGCATGGAAGTCAGGCCCGCCTGCCAGAAGGGCATCACCATTCCACCGCGCAATGAGAGCCCCGAGGATCAGGTCAAGCGGGCGCAGCAGATGGTGACTCGCTGACGCCATCATGATGGCCCTGACGGGCCATCTTTTTTATTCCCCTTTGACTCCCCGTTGTTTGACGATCTGCATCGCAGTCGCTTTTTGTCTTTCAAATAAGCCATTTATCAAAAATCAAAAGTCATTTTTCCTGATTAATTGTTATGTTATAACGCCATCTCTTTGATTGATGAACATGAAGCTTGGATGGAAAGGATGACAAAAAAATGCACCGCAGCCGGGTGGTTCGCCCTGGCTCTGATGGCAGGAACGACTGCAGCCGACGGCAAACCGCTTGCCATGGTGGGGCCCTGGGAGATCCACAGTGTCGACCCCGCCAGCAACGGGGTCTTCTTTACTCGCATGCAGGTGGCGGAGACCCTGGTGGATGTCGATGGGAAAGGCAATCTGCAACCCGGGCTTGCCAGTGAGTGGTCGCGTAGCGATGACGGTCTGCAGTGGCGATTCACGTTGCGCCCCGGGGCCCGTTTTCACGATGGCAGCGAGGTGAGCGCCGAGCAGGCCGCTTTTGCCCTGCAACAGGCCTGGCGCAAGCCCGGTGTGATGACCAGTGCTCCCATTGCGTCCATCGGATCTGGAGATGGCGTCTTGAAGGTCACACTGAGCGAACCCTTCGCCTCCCTGCCTGCCGTGCTGGCCCACCCCAGCACCCAGATCCTGGCGAAGGCCGCCTACGATGCCAAGGGGGAGGTAACCCAGGTGATAGGCTCTGGCCCCTACCGCATCACCCGCCTGCAACAACCCCAGCGGATAGAGACTGTGCGTTTCGACGGCTGGCAGGGGGCCAGGCCCGCAATCGAGGAGGTCAGCTACCTGACGGTGGGGCGTGCAGAGAGCCGCACCCTGATGGCCGAGAGCGGTCAGGCCGACATCGCCTGGGGGCTGGATCCGGTCAGCATCCGCCGCTTGCAGCAGGCGTCACGGGTCTCCATCGCCTCGGTTACCCTGCCACGGACCATCCAGCTCAAGCTCAATGGCGCCGATCCTCGTCTGAGCGATCCGGTGGTGCGCCGTGCCCTGAGTCTCGCCATCGATCGTCGTGGTATGGCAGCCGCCCTGCTGCGGGATCCAGAGATGGCGGCAACCCAGCTCTTTCCTCCCACTCTGGGGGAGTGGCACCAGCTCGGGTTGACGCCGCTTGCCTATGACGTCAAGGCGGCCCGGGCGGCCTTCGCGGCGGCAGGCTGGCAGCCGGGGGAGGACGGTGTGCTGCGCAAGGGGGAAGAGCGCTTCGCCCTGACCCTGCGTACCTTCCCTGACCGTCCGGAGCTGCCGCTCCTCGCCACGGCACTGCAGGCGCAGTGGAAGGCGGTGGGGGTGGATCTCAAGGTGGCGGTGGGCAACTCGAGCGAGATCCCGGCGGGCCATCAGGACGGCTCCCTCCAGCTTGGTCTCTACGCCCGCAATTATGCCCTGGTACCGGATCCCCTGGTCACCTTGCTGGGGGATTTGGCCCCTGCCGGTGCGGACTGGGGGGTGATGAACTGGCACTCCCCGGCCATGACGCAAACGCTGACCCGCCTTGCCACGCAAGCCTTGTCGCCCACAGACGCCGCCGCGGCTCGCCGGGAGATAGCCACGACACTGCAACAGGAGTTGCCGCTCCTGCCCATCGCCTGGTACCGCCAGAGCGCGGCGGTCAGTCGGGGGCTGGAGGGGTTTGAACTCGATCCCCAGGAGCGCAGCTATGGCCTGGACAAGTTGACATGGAGCGCACGATGACAGCGACACCCTTGTCTCGCGTCATGGAGATACTGGGTCAGCGTCTGGTGCAGGCGCTGGTGGTTGCCCTGCTGGTGGCCGGACTCTGTTTTCTGATGGTGCAGTCCCTGCCCGGAGACATCGCCTTTCGCATCGCGGCGGGTCGCTATGGCTATGACTATGTCACCGCCGAGGCGGCCAACGCGGTGCGCAGCGAGCTGGGGCTGGCCGGCTCGGCCCTTGCCCGTTTTGGCGACTGGCTGTGGGCCTTGCTGCAAGGGGATCTCGGCAGCTCCCTGGTGACGGGCGCACCGGTCGCCACCGACGTGGGTCATCACCTGGGCGCCACCCTGACGCTCGCGAGCGCCTCCGTGGTGCTGGCGCTGGTGGTGGCGCTGCCGCTTGGCAGCCTGAGTGCGCTGCGCCCGGGGGGATGGTGTGATCGCCTGACCCTGGGCTGGAGCGTGCTGATGCGTGCGTTGCCCCCCTTCTTGCTCGGCCTGGTGCTCATGGTGATGCTCTCGGTGGAGCTGGGCTGGGTCAGTGCGGCAGGGCACGGGGAGGGGAGCAACCTGCTGCTGCCCGCCCTGACCCTGGGATTGGGGCTCTCCGGCGTGCTCTCTCGGGTGGTGCGTGAAAGCGTGCTCACCGTGGTGCAGTCCGGTTATTACCGATTTGCCCTCACCAAGGGGCTTTCGCCGGCCCGGGTTTTCTGGCGCCACGGTCTGCGCAACACCGGGGTCAGCATCATCGCCTACACCAGCGTGCAGCTGGTGCTGCTCATTGAGGGGGTCGTGGTGGTCGAGAGCCTGTTTGCCTGGCCCGGGATCGGCCATGCGCTGGTGCACGCCATCTTCTGGCGCGACATCCCCATGGTTCAGGGGACCGTGCTGGTGCTGGCGGTGCTCTTCGTGCTGCTCAATACCCTCACCGATCTGCTTTGTCTTGCCATTGACCCCCGTGGTCCCAAGGAGTCCTGATCATGTCGTTGTCTGTCAAAACGGGGCTGGGCCTGCTCCTGCTGGTGGTGCTGTTTGCCCTGCTGGGCCCCGTGCTCTGGCCCGATCCGGCGGCTCAGGATCTGGCACAGTTTCTGGCTGATCCCTCCTGGCAGGAGCCCCTCGGGCGGGATCAGATGGGGCGCAGCCTGATGGCGCGCCTCGCGGCGGCGACCCGGCTCTCCCTGCTGTTGGGACTGCTGTGCGTCATCACGGCGGCGCTGCTGGGCTCATTGCTGGGCTGGCTTTCGGCCTGGCGCGGCGGCTGGGTCGACGGTCTGTTGCGCAGCCTGGCCGACGGCGTGCTGGCCCTGCCAGGCCTGTTGCTGGTGCTGCTCTTCTCCGCCATGGCCCAGGGTGGCTTTGCCATCCTCTATCTCGGGTTGGCCATGGCCCAGTGGGTGGAGTATTACCGGGTGGTGCGTGCCCGCAGCCGGGGGCTGCTCGCCTCGCCCCAGGTGGAGGCGTCCCGTCTGCTGGGATTCGGCCATGCCCATGTGGTGCGGCGCCATCTCTGGCCCGAGCTCGCCCCCCAGTTGCTCACCATGATGGCCTTCGGCCTAGCGGGTGCCATTCTAACCCTCTCTACCCTGGGCTTTGTCGGAGTGGGCATTCAGCCGCCCACGCCGGAGCTGGGGCTGATGATGACGGAGGCGCTGCCCCACTATCAGGAGGCTCCCCGTCTGCTACTGGCTCCCATTCTTGTCATGGGGCTGATGTTGCTGGCCCTGGTGCTGCTTCATCAGACGCGCGGCCTTGACATGCCATCTTCACAAGGAGCCACCTCATGACGGCCATTCATATCAAGGGGTTGCAGGTCGATGATGGCCAGAAAACCCTGTTGCAGGCGCTGGATTTCACCATTCATCCCGGCACCGCTCTGACCCTGATCGGGGAGAGCGGTTCGGGCAAATCCCTGTTGGCTCATGCCCTGATGGGGACCTTGCCAGCCCCCCTGACAGGCCGGGGCGAGATGGTGTCGGGTGGCCGCCATCACAACCTGGCCGACACGCCTCGCCTGCGTACTCTCTGGGGGAGGGAGCTGGCGATGCTACCCCAGGAGCCGGTGCTGGCGCTGGATCCCACCATGGGGTTGCTTGCCCAGGTGGAGGAAGGGTGGCTGCCAGGGGGCAAGGAGGCCCGATCGCGGGCCCGCGCCGCCCTCGAGCGGCTTGGACTGGCCGGGCGGGAGGGCGCTTTTGTACACCAGCTCTCGGGAGGCATGGCCCAGCGCGCGGCCTTTGCCGCCGCCACCCTGGGGGAGGCCCGTCTGCTGGTGGCCGACGAGCCCACCAAGGGGCTCGACAGCCGGGCCGCAGCCAGGCTGGGTGCCTTGTTGCTGGGCTACCTGGCCCGTGGACGCCATCTGCTGACCATCACCCATGATCTCTCCCTGGCTCGCGCATTGGGGGGCTGGGTGCTGGTGGTCAAGGGAGGAGAGATCGTGGAGCAGGGGCCCGCCGAGCGTGTGCTGCACACGCCATTCCATGCCTATACCCGGGCCCTGCTGGCTGCGGAGCCCTCCGCCTGGCCCGAGGCGGCTGTCCCTCCCACCGGAGACTGGCTCATCCGCGGAAAGGGGCTTGCTATGGGATATGGGGATCAACCCCTGTTCACGGGGCTCGACCTTGCCCTGGCGCAAGGGGAGCGAATGGCCATCATGGCGCCGAGCGGCGCGGGCAAGAGCACCCTCGGCAACGTGCTGCTGGGTCTGCAACGCCCCCTGCAAGGGGAGGTGCTGCGCCGGGAAGGGATAGCCCCCTGCCGCTGGCAGAAGCTCTATCAGGATCCGGTGCAGGCCTTTGCCAGCCGAGTGCGCCTCGCCACCCAGTTCGATGATGTGCTGCGTCTGCACAGGCTGCCTCGCCATCGGCTTGTCGACTATCTGGCCCGGTTGGGGCTGGATGAACGGCTGCTGACGCGCCTGCCAAACCAGGTCTCGGGAGGGGAGCTGCAGCGGCTGTCGCTTATCCGGGCCCTGCTGCTGCGCCCTGTGCTGCTGTTCGCCGATGAGCCCACGTCCCGGCTCGATCCCCTGAGCCAGCAACAGACCATCGCCTGTCTGCTGGAGGAATTGGGAGAGATAGGCTGCGCCCTGCTGCTGGTGACCCATGACGAGGGGCTGGCCGGCAAGGTTGCCCCTCGTTGTCTGAGACTGGGGGAGGTAGGTTCCCCCATGTTCGAAGGCGCGTCGGCCGAGGTGAGAAGAGTGGGGTAAAGAGGGGACAGGATGAATCCTTCCCCCATGATGAGATGACAGTGACGGGGCCTTGGGCCCCGTCGCATTAGAAAAACTTGGGTAAGCAGATTATAAAGTTTCGTTCGTTTTTTGTGATATGAATCACTAAGATTGTCGTAAGCCAGAGAGCGTCCTGCTGCTGGCGGGTGCGGGTCCTCCGCCTTGTTCCTCTTCAACGACCTTTGTCAGACACCTCCTGCAGATCCCTGCCCGGAGGGTGGCGGCTTTTTGATTTTTTTCGGACGACATATGTATCGGCACAGCTTCTATCCCCTGTTTCTCCTGACCATTCTGATGGTCGCCGTGGGTCAGATGACCCAGACCCTCTATGTGCCCTCCATTCCCATGATGGCGGGGGACTTCCATGTGGCCTCCGGCCAGTTGCAGGCGGTGATGGCCTGCTACCTCATTCCCTACGGCCTCTCCCAGTTCGTTTATGGCCCCTTGTCGGATCGCATCGGTCGTCGCCCTGTGCTCATCATCGGCATGATGATCTTCCTGGTCGGCACCCTCACCATCCAGCTGATCCCGAGCTTTACCGCCCTGCTGGCGGGCAGCCTGATCCAGGGGCTGGGCACCGGGGCAGGGGGCGCCATGAGCCGGACCGTGATGCGCGACCGTTACAGTGGCGCCGAGCTGAACCGCGCCAACAGCCTGGTGAGCATGGGGGTCATCTTCTCCCCTTTGCTGGCACCTGTGCTGGGCGGCTGGCTCACCGAGCTGTTCAACTGGCGTGCCGGCTACTGGTTCCTGTTCGGTTTTGGTGCCCTGACCACCCTGGCACTGCTGGCCTGGTTTGGGGAGACGCTGCCAGCATCCGCCCGCCAGCATTCGCTGCGGGTGGGCGCCGCCTATCGTCATGTGCTCGGCAACCCGCGCTTTCAAGGCAACCTGCTCTGTCTGATGGCCACCTTTGCCGGCCTCGCGGTGTTCGAGGCGGCGGCCGGGGTGTTGCTGGGGGACGTGCTCAAGCTGAGTGCCCGCACCGTCAGCGTGCTGTTCGTGCTGCCGCTGCCCGGTTATCTGTTCGGCGCCTGGCTCTCCGCCAGACTGAGTTTTCGCCTGAGCCAGGGCAAGCTGATGCGCCTTGGCATCGCCTTCCTGGCCCTGGGGTCGCTCATCATCCTGGTACCCGGGCTGCTCGGCATGGTGAGCGCTGCCTCCCTGGTGGGCGGGGCTGCGGTCTACTTCATTGGCAGCGGCATTCTCTATCCGACCGCCACCTCCTGTGCCATCGAGCCCTTCCCGGGCCAGGCGGGCACCGCGGGAGCCGTGCTCGGGGGCATGCAGAATCTGGGGGCTGGCGTGGTAACCCTGTTGGCCGCCAGCTTCCCGATGACGGGGCAGGTGACCCTGGGGGCCATCATGACGGTGATGGTGCTGATCGTGGCCTTGAGCTTTGTGTGGCTGCGCCACCACGGTGCGCCCCACGAGCAGATGGCCGTCTGACACGGCCAAGAGCCCGCCCCGTTGGCGGGCTTTTTACTGCCTCCTGCCGGGTGGGGAGACGCCGCAGGCGAGTGGAAGGGAGTTGCCGCGCAGGCAAAGAAAAAGGCTATGTCCCAATTACGTGTTGCATGGGGCGCCCC
>NZ_CAWMFQ010000370.1:0-8135 GCF_963866995.1 Aeromonas sp. ZOR0002
CCGGTATCAAGCCAGTCCATCATGGGCTGGCTTTTTTGTCTCCGGCAGTAGAGGTGGTGCCATAGGCGGCAAAGATCCGCTCATAGCGCCCGTCCGCCTTCATCTTGGCGAGCTGTCTGTCGAACCATTGCCGGTGGCCCGCCTCGCGAAAGGCGAAGTGGTAGTGAGTCGGGGGGAAGAGGTCGTGCTGTCTGACCTGGTCCTTGGGATAGCGGTCGCCCTCCTGGTCATCCCCGAGCAACTGAGCCAGATAGTAGTAGAACACCCGCTGTTCCAGGATCACGGCATCGGTGCGCCCGAGCAGGAGCCGCTGTACCTGTCCCTCCTGCCTCGCCACCTCTTCATAACGGGGATTCTGGTCGACGATGTCGGAGAAGGTCGTTCCCAGGATCTGTCGTGCACGCTGGAAGGCACTGACTCGCAGGGTCTGCAAATCCTTCATGGTGTGGACTGCCGTCGGCGCCAAGGTGAAGACCCGGTTGTGGAAGGTGATCACCGGCTGTGAGAGGTAGGCACTTTCCAGCATGCCGGGTTTGACGTTGATGATGGCGTCCAGCTTGCCTTCCTCCAGCATCCTGAAGGTGCGCTCCAGGGGAAGATAGACGACCTGCAGCTCATGGGGGCTGCCTGCGAAGGCCTCTCGCATGAGGTCGAGTTCAATGCCCCTGTCTTCGTGGCTGATGACATAGGGAGGAATGGCAAAGCTGACGCCCACCCGCAGCGGCTCCGCAGCAAGGTGGCCGCCGAACATCAGCAGGGCGAAGCACAGCAGACGACTCAAGTGGTTCATGCAGGTTCCCGAAGGGAGAAATCGTCTCGATGATAGCCACAAGCCTGGACGAAGGGGACGTAAAGCGGGGGAGAGTGGCTGCAACATGGTCGTCGGGGGAGGTGAATGCGTCAGAAACAGGTAAAAAAAGGCCCTGATGAATCAGGGCCTGCCGCAGGGGATCAGAACGGAATATCGTCGTCGAAATCCATCGGCGGTTCGTTGTAGACCGGCGGGGCGGATTGCGGCTGCTGGGCCGGACGGCCGTAACCGCCTTGCGGTTGCATGTTCTGCTGCGGGGCAGCAGGACGTTGCATGTTCTGTTGCGGTGCAGCCTGTTGCGGTTGGCCCCAGTTGCCCTGGGATGACTGGCCGCCCATGCCCTGGCCACCGCCCTGCGGACGGCCACCCAGCATCTGCATCACACCGGTGAAGCTGTCGACCAGCACCTCGGTGGTGTAGCGTTCCTGGCCGCTCTGATCCTGCCATTTACGGGTCTGGAGCTTGCCTTCCACATAGACCTGGGAGCCCTTCTTCAGGTACTCGCCGGCCACTTCGGCCAGCTTGCCCATGAAGACGACACGGTGCCATTCGGTGCGCTCTTTCTGCTCACCGGTCTGCTTGTCGCGCCAGGTATCGGAGGTGGCCAGGGTGATGTTAGTCACGGCACCGCCGCTCGGCATGTAGCGCACTTCCGGGTCTTGCCCCAGGTTACCGATCAGAATGACTTTGTTGATGCCTCGACTGGCCATAATCTCTCTTCCACCCTTATGTATACCGGCCAGGCCAGATGCCTGGGCCCATTCAATAATGTGTTTGTTTGCAACGAGATGCGCGCCCTGGCTGGGTGTCATCTCTCTTCAGTGTCCTGGCTGCGCCGGAGCTTGCCGGCAGAGGCGTCATGGATCGGCCGCAGCGTTTGGCCGCCATAGTACCAGTTGGCGGGCATGAGCGCACATCTTCCCTGCCACTGTGGCGTCAATGGATCGCCACAGCCTGAGTAACTTACCCGAGGTAAGGTGTCACCAGCAAGGGGAGGCGGCTGGGGCAGGCTGCGTGAAGAGGGCGGAGCTGTTATGGTGCGCACCGGCACTACTTGACCCCCCAAATGGGGGGGGCGTGCTAGCCAATTGTATTGGCTGGAAAATTGCTGGGCTTCAAAGGAGCCACCGATGTGTCTAATACTTTTTTAATGCTGCAGCCAGGAGGGGGATTGGTACTCTTCCTTGCCAAAAAGCCCCGACTCGAATGTGCAAGGAAGTTCTCTTGATGACGCCCGACTCCCTCCTGGTGCTGATCACCGAAAATAACGCACAAGCCTCCCGTTTCCAGCGTCACCTCAGTGAAGAGCTTGGTCTGCCCATCTTGCTGGTAGGGGAGCTGAATGACCTGCCAGACGTTGCAGAGGGCGCCCCCAAAACCTTGCTGCTGATCGATCTGGACTACCTCAAGTCGACCCAGCAGGAGCTGTGGAGCAATGCCATCTGCCAGCGCTTTGGCGAGGCCAGTGCCGTGTTGCTCAATGCCCCGACCAGCACCAACAAAGAGCTGCTGCTGATGTGGCCCCATACCAGCGGGCTCTTCTTTCGTCAGGACACGCTGGACAGGCTGGTTTTCGGCATCCGCAAGGTGTTGCAGGGGGAGTACTGGATCCCGCGTCACCTGCTGTGCGACCTGGTGGACTACTACCGCAAGGGGAGCGGGCAACCTCAGCGTCAGCAGACGCTGCTGACCGCCCGCGAGCAGGAGATCGTGCGTCACCTGATGACGGGGGCCTCCAACACCGAGATCGCCGACAGCCTGTTCGTGAGCGAACACACCGTCAAATCCCATCTCTACAACGTCTTCAAGAAGCTGAACGTCAAGAACCGGTTGCAGGCGGTGAGCTGGGCCAAGGAGTATCTCTGAGGAAGGGGCACGGAAGGGAAGACTGTCTATTCATCCAGTAGTCTCTATGCCATACTGGCCCGCTCTGGTTCCCGTATCGAGCGCGCAACAAGATGGAAAAAATCGTGATCCGGGGTGCCCGCACCCACAACCTCAAGAACATCAACCTGATCCTGCCACGTGACAAGCTGATCGTGGTCACCGGCCTGTCCGGTTCGGGCAAATCCTCCCTGGCGTTCGATACCCTCTATGCCGAGGGGCAGCGCCGCTATGTGGAGTCGCTCTCCGCCTATGCCCGCCAGTTCCTCTCCCTGATGGAGAAGCCGGACGTGGACCACATCGAGGGGCTGTCGCCTGCCATCTCCATCGAGCAGAAGTCCACCTCCCACAACCCGCGCTCGACCGTCGGCACCATCACCGAGATTTACGACTACCTGCGGCTGCTGTTCGCCCGGGTCGGGGAGCCACGCTGCCCGACCCACGCCATTCCGCTCGCGGCCCAGACCATCAGCCAGATGGTGGATCAGGTGCTGGCCCAGCCCGAAGGCGCCAAGCTGATGTTGCTGGCCCCCGTGGTGCGCAACCGCAAGGGGGAGCACACCAAGCTGCTGGAGAACCTGGCGGCCCAGGGTTACATCCGCGCCCGCATCGACGGCGAAGTGTGCGATCTGTCGGATCCTCCCGCCCTGGAGCTGCACAAGAAGCACACCATCGAGGTGGTGGTGGATCGCTTCAAGGTGCGCGATGACCTGGCCCTGCGCCTGGCCGAATCGTTCGAAACGGCGCTGACTCTCTCCGGCGGCATCGTGCTGGTGGTGCCGATGGACGGGGAGGATGGGGTTGCCCCCATGACCTTCTCCGCCAACTTCGCCTGCCCCGAGTGCGGTTACTCCATGTCGGAGCTGGAGCCCCGGATCTTCTCCTTCAACAACCCGGCGGGGGCCTGCCCCACCTGTGACGGTCTCGGGGTGCAGCAGTATTTCGATCCCGCCAAGCTCATCCATGATCCGGGCCAGAGCCTGGCCGGCGGCGCCATCCGTGGTTGGGACAAGCGCAGCTTCTACTACTTCCAGATGCTCAAATCCCTGGCCGATCACTACAAGTTTGACCTGGAGACCCCCTGGGAGGATCTGCCGCTCAAGACCCAGGAGGTGATCCTGCGCGGCTCCGGGCGCACCGAGATCGAGTTCCGTTACATGAATGACCGCGGCGACGTGGTGGTGCGCAAGCACCCGTTCGAGGGGATCCTGCACAACATGGAGCGCCGCTACCGGGAGACCGAATCCAACGCGGTGCGGGAAGAGTTGGCCAAATACATCGCCAACAAGTCCTGTACCAGTTGCGGTGGCAGCCGACTGCGGGAAGAAGCCCGCCACGTCTTCGTGGACAATCGCAACCTGCCCGCCATCGCCGAGCAATCCATCGGCGATGCCCTGGCCTTCTTCGAAGGGTTGAACCTGTCCGGTCAGCGTGCCCAGATAGCGGACAAAATCCTCAAGGAGATCGTCGAGCGGCTCGGCTTCCTGGTGAACGTCGGCCTCAACTATCTGAGCCTGTCGCGCAGTGCAGAGACCCTCTCCGGTGGCGAGGCGCAGCGGATCCGGCTGGCCAGTCAGATCGGGGCTGGCCTGGTGGGGGTCATGTACGTGCTGGACGAGCCTTCCATCGGCCTGCATCAGCGTGACAACGAGCGGCTGCTCAAGACCCTGACTCACCTGCGTGATCTCGGCAACACCGTGATCGTGGTGGAGCACGATGAGGATGCCATTCGCCTCGCCGACCATGTGCTCGACATCGGCCCGGGGGCTGGCGTGCACGGCGGTGCCATCGTCGCCCAGGGGACGCCGGAGGAGATCATCGCGAACCCCGAGTCCCTGACCGGTGACTACCTCTCCGGGCGCAAGCAGATCGCCATCCCGGCCGAGCGCACCCCGCTCACCGGCAAGTGGCTGAAATTGAAAGGGGCGAGCGGCAACAACCTGCGCAACGTCAACCTGGATCTGCCCATCGGAGTGATGACCTGCGTCACCGGCGTCTCCGGTTCCGGCAAGTCGACCCTGATCAACGACACCCTGTTCCGCATCGCCCACCGCGAGCTGAACAAGGCCACCGAGTCCACGCCTGCGCCCTATCGCAGCGTCGAGGGGCTGGAGCATCTGGACAAGGTGGTGGATATCGACCAGAGCCCCATCGGCCGCACCCCGCGCTCCAACCCGGCCACCTACACCGGCCTGTTCACCCCGATCCGCGAGCTGCTCTCCGGCACCCAGGAGGCGCGTTCCCGTGGCTACCAGCCGGGCCGCTTCTCCTTCAATGTGAAGGGGGGACGCTGCGAGGCGTGCCAGGGGGACGGGGTCATCAAGGTGGAGATGCACTTCCTGCCGGACGTCTACGTGCCGTGCGACGTCTGCAAGGGCAAGCGCTACAACCGCGAGACCCTGGAGGTGAAGTACAAGGGCAAGAACATCCACGAAATCCTCGAGATGACGGTGGAAGATGCCCGTGCCTTCTTCGATCCGGTGCCAGCGGTGGCGCGCAAGCTGCAGACCCTGATGGACGTGGGCCTCTCCTACATCCGGCTCGGTCAGTCCGCTACCACGCTCTCTGGCGGCGAGGCGCAGCGGGTCAAGCTGGCGCGGGAGCTCTCCAAGCGGGACACCGGTCAGACCCTCTACATCCTGGACGAACCGACCACGGGGCTGCACTTCCACGATATCCAGCAGTTGCTCAAGGTACTGCACCAACTGCGGGATCGGGGCAACACCATCGTCATCATCGAGCACAACCTGGACGTCATCAAAACCGCGGACTGGATCGTTGATCTGGGCCCGGAAGGGGGCGCTGGTGGTGGCCGTATTCTGGTGACGGGTACGCCTGAGGAGATGAGCCGTTGCAAGGAGTCCCACACGGCGCGCTTCCTCGCTCCTCTACTGGAGAAATAAGCGTCACTCGAGAAAAAGGGGCCAGGGCCCCTTTTTTGTTGGCCGGTGGCGAGGTGCGCCGATCTGGCGCCCGGCCAGGGATGAGAGGGAGAAAAGAGGGACTCGTCCGGCAGACTCAGTGTGTCAGCATCAGGAAGGCGAGGGCGAACAGGAAACCCAGCAGAATGAAGAGGAAGGAACCTATCCCCCAGATGGCGGCAAGAATGCCGAGAATTTTGTCTTTGCGTGTCTGTGGTTTCATAAAATTCAAATTACAGCGTGGTTACATCGCATTAATAAAATACGCCCCGGGGCATAATTAAACAACAATTGAAAGGTGATATGAAGATGTTTAAGGTGTATTTAATTGGTATTTTACATTTCATGATGATGCGGTAATTTAAGGTATCATAATGTATTTTAATGACTTTTTATTTTCATCTGCGGTTTGATTGTCCAATCAAAGCTGCCGTGTACATCTATCTATTTCTTGATAACTATTGAGCTAAATCAATAACCGGCCATTCACATCCTTTTATAGTTTTCGGGCTTGCAACATAGAAAGAAAACAAAAAAGGAATAATGTGATGAAAAAGATCCTTCCTCTGTTAATCGCAGCCGCTTTTGCTTCCCCCGTCGCCATGGCACATCAGGCCGGTGACATCCTGGTCCGTGGTGGCCTGGCGTTCGTCTCTCCCCAGACCAGCAGTGACAACGTGCTGGGGACGGGCGAGCTGGAGATCGACAGCAACATGCAGCTTGGCCTGACCCTCTCCTACATGTTGACGGACAACTGGGGTGTCGAGCTGCTGGCCGCGACCCCCTTCTCCCACTCGGTGTCGACTGCCGGCCTGGGTGAGGTCGCCAAGGTCAAACACCTGCCGCCGACTCTGATGGCGCAGTACTACTTCGGTGATGCCAACAGCAAGGTGCGCCCCTATGTGGGGGCCGGTATCAACTACACCACCTTCTTCGACGAGGAAGGGCGCGGTGCCCTGGCCGGGACGGATGTGAGCGTGGACTCCTCCTGGGGGATGGCGGGTCAGGTGGGCCTGGACATGGCGATCAATGACCGCTGGTTCGTCAACGCCTCCGCCTGGCTCATCGACATCGATACCGATGTGCACACCGCCGTGGGCACCATCAACACCTCCATCGATCCGGTGGCCTTCATGTTCGGCGTCGGTTACCGCTTCTGATGACAAACGTGGCCGGTGCACGGCCATGACAACAAGCATGTCTCTTTGGCCCGGCTCTGTTCGGGCCCTTTTCTGCCTGCCATGTCACGCCAACTGTGATCTGGCCCGCCATCGCGTCACGAACCGCTATTCCATTGCATCCCGCTGCCGATAACCTCGGCATTCACCCCTTTCCCCAACGAGTGAGGATGCCTCCATGGGTTTATCTATTGTGCAGCGGATCATCGCCGGCTTCGTGCTGATGCTGTTGTTGCTGGTTCTGCTCGGCTTCATCAGTATCTTGAAGATCCGGGGGATCAACGAGGGGCTTTCCCAGGTTTCTGATCGTGCCACCCCCCTGGTGATCGCGGTCGCCGGGCTCAAGGGCGCACTGCAGGACAGCAACCGCTGGGTGCTCACCTACAGAACCAGCGAGGAGGCGGCCCAGTTGCCGCAACTGGCCAGCCAGTTCAAGGCGCAGCAGGAGCGTTTCCTGGCCCAGAGCAAGGAGATGGCCCGGTTTGACGGGGTGGCGGAGGCAAGCGAGCGGTTTCGCCAGGTCGACGGGGCGACCCGCGAGTTCTACGGGTTGGCGGATCAGGTGCTGACCCAGCACGGTCAGTGGGTGGCCGCACTCGATCGGCGCCATGAACTGGAGCTGGCGTTCATCCGGCTGGAAGATACCTACCAGTGGGCCGCCGATCTGTTGCTGCAGCAGACCGCGAGCAAACGCTCCATGCGCAACAAGGCCGAACTCATCACCTCCGGCATTGCCCGGGATCTGAAAAACATCCGCCGGGCCGATGCCAAGACCGATCTCAATGAATTGGAGAAGGTGCTCGGCAAGGATATCGAGATGGCACGCAAACGGCTCGAACGGGTGCAGGTGCCCGATGACGTGAGGCAGCGTTTCATCGTCAACCTCGATCGGATGCAGGAGCTGGCCCTCGGCCCGAAAGGGTTGCTGGCGACCATGCGCAATGGCCAGCAACTGGCGGCCTCGCTGCAGTCCCTGAACCAGCAGCTCGACACCAGTCTGGTCAACAGCCTGGCGCTGCTGGACGAGATGGCCAAATCGGCGGGCAGCATTGCCAGCGCGAGCCGGGTCGGGGCGGATGACGCCGTCAGCAGCGCCAGCGCCTGGATCCTGATCGTGTCGGCCATCTCCGCAGCCGCCGCGCTCCTCATCGGTTACACCACGGCCCGCAGCATCCAGCGTCCGCTGCAACTCATCGATCGGGAGCTGGATCGCATGGCCACGGGTGACATGACCCGGCGCATCGACTACCAGAGCCGCTGCGAGTTTGGCAGCCTGACCCGCTCCATCAATACCCTGGCAGACAAGACTGGCGAGCTGCTCGCCCAGATCAATGACTGTGA
>NZ_CAWMFQ010000371.1:0-10195 GCF_963866995.1 Aeromonas sp. ZOR0002
CTTCAAGGTTAGCCTTTCAACATGTAATTGGGACAGCGCCAAGAAAAAGCCCGTCGTGATGACGGGCTTTCTTGGGTAGGTACCCCGGAGATGCCGTTGCCGGTTTGGGCCCTTGAACCGTCGGTTCAAGGCGGAGATCTAATCTGGCCGCAGGCTTCTCGGTCGGGCCGAGCATGCTCAATAGCCAGAAGGCAGACCCCCTGTTTGGTATGAATATCGGCTCGGGGACTTGAACCGGCTGACAAACACTCCAGGGAATTTCAAAACTCGGTGCGATTAGGGCTGTTATGCCTCTTCGCTGGATTCACCGTATTGTCCGTGCTCGATCAAGGCGGCTTCGATGGTGCGTTGCAGCATCTTGATCCGCTTGTCCATGGTCTCAGAGTATTGGTGGTTTTTCTCTTTTTCAAGGCAGAGCTCATGACAGAAATTGAGCGCTGCCATGACGGCCAGCTGTTCGTTGCTGGAGACCTTGGAACGTTGACGAAGCTCGATGAGCTTGTCGGTCAGCTGGTCGGCGGCCTGGCGCAGGGCATCTTGTTGTCCCAGGGGACAGGACACCTTGTAGGGACGTCCCAGAATGACGATTTCTACGGCCTCTATGCTCATGCCTTCCTCAATACGGCGGGGCTGATTTCCGCCTTTATCCACGTGGACAACTGGGCGGGACTATATAGCGCAGATGCAGAAGTTTCAAGGCCTTGCTGGCTCTGGCAGGGGGAGAATGCTAGGATCTCGGCCATAAATTCTGCATATTTGCCTGAACTTTGAGCGGATCCTAGATGAGCAAAACAAACCCCCTGAAATACGCCGCCGTGGCGGACCTGATGGCACAGCACGACCTCATGGCGACGGCCGTCGAGGCCCATGGCGTGATCTGCGGCCTGGTGTGCGGTGGCGTGGCCCTGGACGACAAAAGCTGGCAGCCCCATTTCAATGATCTGATCAACGACGGTTTCGGCTTGCCGGCACCGGTGCGCCAAGTGATGACCGACCTCTATCACGAGGTGATCGAGAGCCTGATGGCACAAAGGGGCGTCGAGTTGCTGCTGCCAAGCGACGAGGCGCCGCTCGATGAGCGCATCGACTTGCTGGTGGACTGGTCCCAGGCCTTCCTGGCCGGCTTTGGCGTGGTGCAACAGGAGCTCTCCAAGGCATCCGAAGAGCTGCAGGAGATGATTCAGGACATCGCCAGCATCACCCAGGTCTCTGCCGAATTCGATCAGGAAGATGAAGAGAACGAAGCCTCTTTCCTGGTGCTCTACGAACACGTGCGCCTCGGGGTCATGATGGCGTTCGAGGAGTTTGGCAAGCGCCCGGCCGCACCGAGCACGCCGCCGACCCTGCACTGATCTGCCCGCCCAGCGGGTCAATGAAAGAGCGCATCACGGCGCTCTTTCTGTTTTACAAGGGGTGAGAGCAGGGGAGGTACTCTGCTAACCCATGGTGCCAAAGCGGTTTTTTGCCCGTGGCTTCGCATCCCGTCCGCCACCTTTGTGGTAGGATTGGCCCACGTTTTTTCGCCTATGCCCTCTTCTCATGTCTCAAACTGATCTGGTTCACGTCGACGTGGTTATCGTCGGCGGTGGTATGAGTGGTGCCGTGCTGGCCCTCTCCCTTGCCGCCCTGAAAGGACAGGATGGTGCCCCCCTGCAGATCCTGCTGCTGGAGGCGAGTGCGCCCGAGCTCAATGCTCATCCCGGTTTCGATGCCCGTGCCATCGCGCTTTCCGCCGGTACCTGCGAGGCGCTGGCCCGTCACGGCCTCTGGCCGCACCTGGTGCCCCACTGCTCCCCCATCACCCATATCCATGTGTCGGATCGGGGCCACTGCGGCCAGACCCGGCTGTCGGCGGCGGAGTATGGTCTACCCGCCCTCGGTCAGGTGATCGAGCTGTCGGCGGCGGGCATCGTGCTGCAAGAGGCGATCGCCGCCTGCCCGCAGATCCGTATGTTGTGCCCGGCCAGGCTTGAGGCCATCGACCCCGACGAGGGGGGAGTGACGCTCGCCCTGGAGGGGGGCGCGCGCTACCGCACCCGGCTGCTGGTGGCGGCCGACGGGGGCCACTCCTTCGTGCGCCAGCATTTCAAGATGCCGGTCAGTCGCCACGATTATGGCCAGAGCGCCATCATCGCCACCGTCAAGACTGCCGAGGATCCCGCCGGGCGGGCCTTCGAGCGCTTTACCGACGGAGGGCCGTTGGCCCTGCTGCCCATGCAGGACGGCCTCTCTTCCCTGGTGTGGAGCGTCCCGCGGGACGAGGCACCGGGGCTGCTTGCACTGGATGATGCCGCCTTTCTCGCTCGTCTGCAGCAGGCCTTTGGCTGGCGCCTCGGGCGCATCGAGCGTACCGGCGTGCGCCACCTCTATCCGCTGGTGCTGACGGTGGCCGACTACCCGCTGGCCCAGCGCACCGTGCTGGTGGGCAACGCCGCTCACCTGCTGCACCCCATCGCCGGTCAGGGGTTCAACCTCGGCATGCGGGATCTGGACGTGCTGACCCGGACCCTGGCCCGTGCGCTCGCGGCGGGGGAAGACATCGGCGGCTTTGAGGTGCTAAGCGGCTACTGGCAGCAGCGGCGGGACGATCAGGCCCAGACCGTCTGGCTCACGTCCTCCCTGGCCCAGCTCTTCTCAAACCATCACGCTCCCCTGGTGGTGGGCCGCAATCTGGCGCTCTCCCTGATGGGCAGAGTGCCCTGGCTCAAGGCACCGCTCGCCTCCCGCACCCTGGGATTCGTGGGCGAGGTGTGCGGCCAATAAGCGCTGTCGCCCTGGGCGGCAAAGACGATTTCGAGCAAGAGGCACGCCTGTGGGCGTCGCCTCGCAGATCCTGGCGACTCGCCCGGAAAGGACACAAGAGAATGCAGATGCAAGATGTGGATGTGGTGATCGTGGGGGGGGGCATGGTGGGCCTGGGGCTCGCTGCCGCCCTCAAGAACCGGGCGATCAAGGTGGCCATCGTGGAAGGCCGGCTGCCCGATGCAACGCTCGGTGAGACGCCGGACAACAGGGTCAGTGCCCTGAGCCTCGCGAGTCAGCACATCCTGCAAGGGGTCGGCGCCTGGGACGGCATAGTGGCGCGCCGCCTGCAGCGCTACGAGAAGATGCAGGTGTGGGAGCAGGACAGTTTCGGCCACATCGATTTCGATGCTGCCAGCCTGCGTCAGGGGGCCCTTGGCCACATCGTCGAGAACCGGGTGATCCAGCTTGCGCTGCTGGACGCCATCGCGGGGGCCAGCAATATCCAGATGCTGACCCCGGCCCGGGCCACCAGCCTGCAGTGCGGGCCAGCGGGCGCCCTGCTGCTGCTGGAAGATGGCCAGGCCCTCTCGGCCAAGCTGGTGGTGGCCGCCGACGGCGCCCACTCCTGGGTGCGCCGTCAGGCCGATATCCCGCTCACCAGCTGGGATTACGGTCATCACGCCCTGGTGGCGACGGTGCGTTGTGCCGAGCCCCATGAGGCGGTGGCGCGCCAGATCTTCACCCCCCAGGGGCCGCTCGCCTTCCTGCCCTTGTGGCAGCCCGACCTCTGCTCCATCGTGTGGTCTGTGCCCGCGGCCCGCGCCGAGGCGCTCTGCGCCCTGGATGATGACGGCTTCAACCGCCAGCTCACCGCCGCCTTTGATGGGCGCCTCGGGCTGTGCAAGGTGGAGGGGGCTCGCAGCGCCATTCCGCTCACCGCCCGCTACGCCCGCGACTTTGCCCGCGAGCGCCTGGTGCTGGTGGGGGATGCGGCCCACACCATCCACCCGCTGGCGGGGCAGGGCGTGAATCTGGGCTTGCTGGATGCCGCCGCCCTGGCGGAGCAGATCCTCATTCATCACGGCAAGGACGCGGACATCGGCCTGCTCGCCAACCTGCGGGGCTATGAGCGCTGGCGCAAGAGCGAGGCGGCGCGCATGCTGGCGGCCATGGAGGGGCTCAAGCGACTGTTTGCGGGCAGCAACCCCCTCAAGAAGCTGGTGCGCGGGGTGGGGCTTCGCGCCGTCGACGGTCTTGGTCCCCTCAAGCAGGGCATGATCCGGGCCGCCATGGGGCTGGATGGGGAGCTGCCCACCCTGGCCAAAGGTGAAAAAATCTAATATTACCCCGGGGTTTTAACAAAAAAACTAATCTGACAGGGCGAGATGCCCCTTCGGGGTGTCAGCCTTTAATGTTGGCGAGAAGCGAAACGTTTTTCTGTAAATTGTGACGAGACGGTAAAAATCAACATTAAATCCCGCAATGGCGCGGTTTTGGCTGTTTTTATCACTGTTTTTGCCTTAGTGTCTGGTGTCAGTGAGTTGGGTGAGGATTAGTTTTTTTTGAGCGGTGCCCCGGCACGCTTGTCATATAATCCGCTCCGTTCAAGGAATCACTCCTGCCCGCCCGGGCGGGAACGAGCACAGAGCTTGTGGTCCGTAGTTCCCGACGAGCCGGGGCGGATTGCGAGTGTTGTCGCGAACGCTTAAGGAAACACAGCGATGATCCAGACTACTGTATTGCATCCGAAACACCTGGAAGCGGGTGCCAAGATGGTGGACTTCCACGGTTGGGAGATGCCCATCAACTACGGTTCCCAGTTGGAAGAGCACCATGTGGTGCGCACCGATGCAGGCATGTTCGATGTCTCCCACATGACCATCGTCGATTTGACCGGCGAGCGGGTCAAAGCCTTCCTGCAACACCTGCTGGCCAACGACGTGGCCAAACTCACCGTCCCCGGCAAGGCCCTCTACAGCGGCATGCTCAATCCGGAAGGCGGCGTCATCGATGACCTCATCACCTATTTCCTGACCGATACCTTCTACCGCCTGGTGGTGAACTCCGCCACCCGCGAGAAGGATCTGGCCTGGATCCGCCATCACGCCATCGACTTTGCCGTGAGCGTGACCGAGCGCCCCGAGCTTGCCATGATCGCGGTGCAGGGCCCCCACGCCAAGGCCAAGGCGGCCAAGGTGTTCACCCCCGAGCAGAATGCGGCGGTCGAAGGGATGAAGCCCTTCTTCGGTGTGCAGGCCGGGGATCTCTTCATCGCCACCACCGGCTACACCGGCGAAGATGGCTACGAGATCGTGGTCCCCCAAGAGAAGGCGTGCGATCTGTGGCAGGCCCTGCTGGACAACGGCGTGGCCCCTTGTGGCCTGGGTGCCCGTGATACCCTGCGCCTGGAAGCGGGCATGAACCTCTACGGTCAGGACATGGACGAGTCAATCTCTCCGCTCGCCGCCAACATGGCCTGGACCCTGGCCTGGGAGCCTGCCTCCCGCCAATTCATCGGCCGCGCAGTCCTGGAAGCCCAGAAGGCCGCCGGCAACCAGCCCAAGCTGGTGGGTCTGGTGATGGAAGAAAAGGGCGTGCTGCGTGCCGGCATGCCGGTCACCTTCACCAGCGAGAGCGGCGAGACACGGGAAGGGGTGATCACCTCTGGCTCCTTCTCGCCCACCCTGGGTTACAGCATCGCCCTGGCGCGGGTGCCCCGCGATATCGGCGAACAGGCCCAGGTGGAGATCCGCAAGAAGCAGGTCACCGTGAAAGTCACCAAGCCGGCCTTCGTGCGCAACGGCCAGCCGCTGGTGTAATCATTGATGGCGGCGAGGGTTGACCTTCGCCGCCCCATTTTTGTTGAAGCGATCCAAGAGCATAAAGGAAGCACAAATGAGCCATATCCCGAGCGAACTGAAATATGCCACCTCCCACGAGTGGGTCCGTGTTGAAGCCAACGGCGAAGCCGTGGTCGGCATCACCGAGCACGCCCAGGATCTGCTGGGGGACATGGTGTTCGTCGATCTGCCGGAAGTGGGCAAGCAGGTGAGCGCCGGTGAAGATTGCGCCGTGGCGGAGTCCGTCAAGGCCGCCTCCGACATCTACAGCCCGGTGAGCGGCGAGATCCTGGCCGTCAACGAAGAGCTGGAAGGCAGCCCCGAGCTGGTCAACTCCGACCCCTACGGCGCCGGCTGGCTGTTCCGCATCAAGCTGGACGACGCGGGCGAGCTCGCCAACCTGCTGGATGCCGAAGGCTACCAGAACGTGGTGGACGAAGAGTAATGCCCCCGGGCCCTGCCAACACAGCAGGGCCCACTTGTATGACTGCCATCCTGCGGCCATGGCGGTTGCAGGATGGGCGCAGCCTTTGCGCCTTCGGGATGCCTTGCCGCATTCCCCGTCTGCCCGCGGCGGACACAGAACATGAGTGGAGCCGGTATCGACCGGCTACAGGAACATCAGGTCTTGGTTATCAGGATGTCATGCCAGGACCTATTACCAGGAAATAGGGAAATGACCCAGTCACTGTTTGAACTCGAGCAAAAAACCGATTTCATCCGCCGTCATATCGGCCCGGGTGAGGAAGAACTGCGGGCCCTGCTCGCCACCGTAGGTGCCGAGAGCCTGGACGATCTGATTGAGCAGACGGTCCCCGCCGCCATCCGTCGTCCGGGGCCGCTTGGTATCGGCGCCCCCATGACCGAAGTGGAGGCCCTGGCCAAGCTCAAGGGCTATGCGGCCAAGAACCAGATCGCCAAGAGCTACATCGGCATGGGCTACCACGACACCCACGTGCCCCACGTCATCCTGCGCAACGTGCTGGAAAACCCGGGCTGGTACACCGCCTACACCCCCTATCAGCCCGAGCTGGCCCAGGGCCGTCTCGAAGCCCTGCTCAACTTCCAGCAGCTCACCCTGGACTTGACCGGCATGGATCTGGCGAGCGCCTCCCTGCTCGATGAAGCCACCGCCGCCGCCGAAGCCATGGCGCTGGCCAAGCGCATGGCCAAATCCAAATCCAACCTCTTCTTCGTGGCCGACGACGTTCACCCCCAGGTGATCGACGTGGTCAAGGAGCGCGCGGTCCACTTCGGTTTCGATGTGGTGGTCGGCCCTGCGAGCGAGGCCGTGAGCGAAGAGGTGTTCGGTGCCATGTTCCAGTACCCGGGCACCACCGGCAATGTGACCGATCTGCGTTCCCTCATTGCCGCCGTCCAGGCCCAGAAGGGGCTGGCCTGCGTCGGGACCGACATGCTCTCCCTGCTGCTGCTCAAATCCCCGGGTGAACTGGGTGCCGACGTGGTGTTCGGCAGTGCCCAGCGCTTCGGTGTGCCCATGGGTTACGGTGGCCCCCACGCCGCCTTCTTCGCCACCCGCGATGCCTACAAGCGCTCCATGCCGGGTCGCATCATCGGCGTTTCCAAGGATGCCCGTGGCAAGAGCGCCCTGCGCATGGCCATGCAGACCCGCGAGCAGCACATCCGCCGCGAGAAGGCCAACTCCAACATCTGTACCGCCCAGGTGCTGCTGGCCAACATGGCGAGCTTCTACGCCGTCTACCACGGGCCGGTGGGGCTGAAAACCATCGCCTCCCGCGTGCACCGTCTGACCACCATCCTGGCGCTCGGCCTCACCGCCAAGGGCGTGGCCCTCAAGCACGGAAGCTGGTTCGATACCCTCACAGTACTGACGTCGGACAAGGCTGCACTCATTGCCAAGGCCGAAGGGCTCGGCATCAACCTGCGTGCGGATCTCGATGGTGCAGTCGGTGTGTCCCTCTCTGAAACCACCACCCGAGGCGATGTAGCCGAGCTGTTCGACCTGTTCCTTGGGGCGGGTCACGGCCTCGATGTGGAGGCCCTCGACCAGGCCGCCCAGACTCATCACGCCATTCCGCAGGATCTGCTGCGCACCGACGCCGTGCTGACCCACGAGGTATTCAACAAGTACCACTCCGAGACCGAGATGCTGCGCTACATCCACCGTCTCGAAGCGAAAGATCTGGCCCTGAACTACGCCATGATTTCTCTTGGCTCCTGCACCATGAAGCTCAACGCCACCGCCGAGATGATCCCGGTGACCTGGCCTGAATTCGGCAAGCTGCACCCCTTCGCGCCGCTCAAGCAGACCCAGGGTTACCAGCTGCTGCTGGCAGATCTGGAAGACTGGCTGGTGAAGGTGACCGGCTACGATGCGGTCTGCATGCAGCCCAACTCCGGCGCTCAGGGCGAATACGCGGGCCTGCTCGCCATCAAGAAGTACCACGAGTCTCGCGGCGAGGGGCATCGCGATGTCTGCCTCATCCCGGCCTCTGCCCACGGCACCAACCCGGCCTCCGCCCAGATGGCGGGCCTGAAGGTCATCGTCACCGCCTGTGACAAGGCCGGCAACGTGGATCTGGACGACCTGCGGGCCAAGGCCGCCGAGGTCGGAGACCAGCTCTCCTGCCTGATGGTGACCTACCCCTCCACCCACGGGGTGTACGAGGAGACCATCAAGGAGGTGTGCGACATCGTTCACCAGTATGGTGGTCAGGTGTACCTCGACGGCGCCAACATGAACGCGCAGGTCGGGCTGACGGCACCAGGCTTTATCGGCGCGGACGTGTCTCACCTCAACCTGCACAAGACCTTCGCCATTCCTCATGGCGGTGGCGGTCCGGGCATGGGCCCCATCGGTGTGAAGAAACACCTGGCACCGTTTGTAGCCGGTCACGCCGTGGTCAAGACCGACAAGGAGAGCCGTGACAACGGCGCCGTGTCGGCGGCACCGTTCGGCTCGGCCAGCATTTTGCCCATCAGCTGGATGTACATCGCCATGCTGGGGGACGAGGGGCTCAAGAAATCCACCCAGGTCGCCATCCTGAACGCCAACTACCTGGCCAAGAAGCTCGGCGAGTCCTTCCCCGTGCTCTATACAGGTCGCAACGGCCGGGTGGCCCACGAGTGCATCCTGGACATCCGCCCGCTCAAAGAAGCCAGTGGCATCAGCGAGATGGACGTGGCCAAGCGCCTGATGGACTACGGCTTCCACGCGCCGACCATGAGCTTCCCGGTAGCGGGCACCCTGATGGTCGAGCCGACCGAATCCGAATCCAAGCGCGAGCTGGATCGCTTCGTGGAAGCCATGACCGCCATCCGCGCCGAGATCGCCCGGGTGCAGGACGGTCACTGGAGCCTCGCCGACAACCCCCTGGTCCATGCGCCCCACACCCAGGACGACGTGATGGATGCAGAGTGGAACCGTGGCTACAGCCGCGCCGAGGCGGTCTTCCCATCCGACGCCGTGCGCGCCAGCAAGCTGTGGCCGTCGGTCAACCGCATCGACGACGTCTATGGCGATCGCAACCTGTTCTGCTCCTGCGTGCCCACCGAGGATTACGCCAAGTAATGGCGGCGCCGTGAAGGGCTGACAGCCAATATGCACAAGGCCACCCCCAGGGGTGGCCTTGTTGTGTGTGGCGCCCGTGCGAACGGGCTACTCGCCCCGGCGCGCCGCCTCGATGGTGGCAATGTCAATCTTGCCCATCTGCATCATGGCCTCGAAGGCGCGTTTGGCAGCCTCGGGGTCGGGATCGGTGATCGCCTCGGTGAGGGCGAGGGGGGTGATCTGCCAGGAGATGCCCCACTTGTCCTGACACCAGCCGCACTCGCTCGCCTGACCGCCATGGTCGATGATGGCGTGCCAGTAGCGATCCGTCTCGGCCTGGTCCTGGGTAGCCACCTGAAACGAGAACGCCCAGTTGTGGCGGACCCCGGGCCCGCCGTTGAGGCCGAGGCAGGGGATCCCCATCACCCTGAACTCGACCGTCAGCACATCCCCTTCCTTGCCGGCGGGATAGTCGGCCGGGGCCCGGTGTACGGCACCGACGGCGGAGTCGGGGAAGGTGCTTGCGTAAAACCGTGCCGCCTCCTCGGCATCCCCGTCATACCAGAGGCAAATCCTGTTCTTGATTGGTCTCATTGTGTCGCAGCTCCATCCTGGTGATTGTCCTTCGACGCCCGTGAGCGGGCGCCCTGATGGGTATCCTGCCGCCCGCAGCGCCTGCTGTTTTGCTGGGTGGCAAGCCAGCCTGTACACCGTTTGCCACCCGCTTGGGGCTTGCATGATGGGGTCAAGTGTAGTGGCATGGGGATCCTGGTCACCAGGCCGGGAGCCGGCATGAAGGCCGCAGCAAGAGAGGAGTCTGCCATGGACAGTACCCAGCGATTCTCGACCCGGGTCGAGGCCTATGTGAAATATCGACCCGGTTATCCCGCCGCCATGCTGGATTTTCTGGCAAGGGAGCTGGCCATGGGGCCAGAGGCCCAGGTGGCGGACATCGGCGCGGGCACCGGCATCCTGACCGCCCTGCTGGCCCCCCGGGTCGCGCGGGTCTGGGCGGTGGAGCCCAACGACGATATGCGGGCAGCCGCCAAACGGCTGCTCGCCCAGGTGGGGAACATCG
>NZ_CAWMFQ010000372.1:0-8532 GCF_963866995.1 Aeromonas sp. ZOR0002
CCCTCAACAGCCTGTTTCGCTGGCGCCTGCCGTTCGGACCCCGCCGCAACGCGCTCTGAACCGGCGCTCACTCTCAAGAGAGCACAAATAAAAATGGCAGCCTAGGCTGCCATTTTGTTTTCTGTTTAGGGGTCAACGGTTCAGGTGGACTGACGGTCCGGTTCGAAGGGGTGACCGGATTGCTCCTGCTCCAGGTTTTGCTCGGAACGGCGGCCGGTCCAGTAGTCAGCGTTCTTGATACCGAGTTTTTCCGGGTGGAACACGGGATCCAGTCCCATTGCCTTCTGGGCCTCATAGTCTTTCAGACAGGCGAAGGCGGGCTTTTGCAGCATCAAAATGGCGCCGATGTTGAGCCAGGCCATCAGGCCGACGCCGATGTCACCCAGACCCCAGGCCAGATCGGCGGTCTTGACGGTGCCGTAGACGGTGGATGCCATCAGTGCCAGCTTGAGCAGGAAGGTGAGCCAGGGGCGGTTAATCTTGCGATTGACAAAAGCGATGTTGGTTTCGGCGATGTAGTAGTAGGCCACGATGGTGGTGAAGGCGAAGAAGAACAGGGCGATGGCGACGAAGTAGTTGCCAAAGCCTGGCATCATGCTTTCCATGGCGGTCTGCACATAGCCTGGGCCGGCGGCCACGCCGGCGATGCCGGTGTAGAGGGCGGCACCGTCCGGACCCTGCACGTTGTACAGGCCGGTGATGAGCAGCATGAAGCCGGTGGCGGAGCAGACGAACAGGGTGTCGATGTAAACGGAGAACGCCTGCACCAGACCCTGCTTGGCCGGGTGGCTCACCGCGGCGGCGGAGGAGGCGTGGGGACCCGTCCCCTGGGCGGCTTCGTTGGAGTAGACCCCGCGTTTCACCCCCCACATGATGGCCAAGCCCAGAATGGCGCCGAAGCCGGCGTCCATCCCGAAGGCGCTCTTCCAGATGAGCAGGATCACGCCCGGCAGCTGGCCGATGTTCAGGGCGATGATGACGCAGGCGACGATGATGTAACCCAGCGCCATGAAGGGCACCACGGTACTGGCGAAGTTGGCGATGCGCTTGACGCCGCCGAAGATGATGAAACCGAGCAGCAGCGCCAGACCGGCGGCGGTCACGTTGGGGTCGATGGCAAAGGCGGTCTGCAGGCTGGAGCCGATGGAGTTCGCCTGTACGCCCGGCAGCAGCACACCGCAGGCGAAGATGGTGGCGATGGCGAAGGTCCAGGCGTACCACTTCATGCCGAGCCCCTTCTCGATGTAGAAGGCCGGACCGCCGCGGTATTCACCGTTGATCTTCTCCTTGTAGACCTGGCCCAGGGTGGACTCCACGAAGGCGGAGCTGGCGCCGAGGAAGGCAACCATCCACATCCAGAACAGGGCGCCCGGGCCGCCGAAGGTGATGGCGGTGGCCACACCGGCGATGTTGCCGGTACCGACGCGACCGGCCAGGGTCATGGCAAGGGCCTGGAAGGAGGAGACGCCCGCATCCGTACTCTTGCCATCGAACATCAGGCGCACCATTTCCTTGATATGACGCAGTTGCAGGAAACGGCTGCGCAGGGAGAAGTAGAGGCCGACCCCCAGACACAGATAGATGAGCGCTGGGCTCCAAATCACGCCATTGATGGCATTGACGATCTCATTCATGTACAACAACTCCTTTGTTGCGCTGTCTTGGCGAGGTCTATATGCCTCGCTCCCTTAACATTGAAATATGCGGTGACCAAGGGGGTCACTCAGGATTGTGCGGGACTTTCGACTGGTTAGTCCGCGGGATTTAACATATCGGTTTGTTCAGGGCCTTCCTAGTGAAAAGTGTTGTGACTTTGTTAATTTGTGAATTGACATTAACAAATGGTGAATGGAACTGGACAAGATTCGGTACATACCCATCATCTGCCGCTTTGCCATGCCCAGAGGGCTGATTGAGGTAATGCAAATAGGAGGCCAGGAGTGGCAACAAGGGAAAACAGATACATCATTCGCCTCGCCGGGGAGGAAGATGGGGCCGGATTGACGGGGTTGTTTGCCCAGCTGGGCTACCCCAACCCTGACGGGGCGGTCAGCGCCAGGCTGGCCCAGCCCGATCCGGCGCGGGAGGTCCTGGTGGCCCTGTGCGAGGGGAGCCCGGTGGGGGTGCTGGTGTGGCACCACTTGCAACCCATGCACCTTGCACCAGCCTGGGGCCTGATCTCGGCGCTGGTTGTCGATGAAGGTGCAAGGAGCGGCGGCATTGGTGCCGGCTTGCTGGCGGCGGCCGAGGCGCGGGCGCGAGCCTTGGGTTGCAGCCAGCTGGAACTCTCCAGCAGCCTCAAGCGCGAAGGGGCGCACCGATTTTATCTGGCGCAAGGGTATTGCGAGCGTCCGAAACGTTTTGTGAAAGCTGTCTGATTGGCAAGAGGAGTCCGTGTGTTCTGGTCCAGGTTGAAAGAGGTATTGGGTGGTGCATCTCCCCGGGAGCCCCGTCTCCCCGAAGAGCAGGAGTGGCGCGAGGCGCTGGCGGCGGTGCCTATCTTGCAGGGGCTTGAAGATGAAGAGGCGCAGAGGCTGATGGAGCTGGCGCGCCATTTTCTCTCGCGCAAGACCCTCACCCAGATCGGGGTGGAACTGACGCCCCGCCAGCAGGGGGTGCTGGCCCTGCAGGCAGTGCTGCCTATCCTGCACCTGGGGTTCGATTGGTATCGAGGTTTCCACGAGGTGATCATCATCCCCGAGCCCGTGACCCGTCGTCAGGAGGTGCAGGACGAGTTCGGGCTGGTGAGCGAATTTGAAGAGGAGAACGCCGGTGAATCCTGGCCCCAGGGGCCGCTGGTGCTGGCCTGGAGCGAATTGCAGCAGGACGGGGACTGGGACGGATTCAACCTGGTGATCCATGAGCTTGCCCACAAGCTCGACATGCTGGGAGGGGATGCGGACGGTGCACCGCCCCTGCCGCGGGGCATGGATCCCCAGCAATGGACCCGGGCGCTGCAAGGTGCGTTTGACGAGATGAACGATCAGTTGACCAGAGAGGAGGTGACCGAGATAGACCCCTACGCCGCCTCGCATCCCGCCGAATTCTTCGCGGTGTGCAGCGAGAGCTTCTTCACCGATCCGTTGCGTCTGCGCGCCGTCTACCCTGCGGTCTATGACCAGTTCGCCCGCTTCTACGGCCAGGATCCCGCAGGCCGCTACCCGGCCACCCGATTGCTTGCTGGGGATCCCGGGGAGCAGGTCTGACCGGCACTGTGTCCGGGCGGCAGAAACACAAAAGGCACCCCTGAGGGTGCCTTTTTCATGACAGCTATATTGGCCGGGTGCTTAGGCAGCGGCTTTGAGCTGGGCGGGAGCGGCTTTCTTCTGCTCGCCGATGGGCAGCACGGTGCGACCGAACTGCTCGTTGATCACGGTGGCCATGGCCAGGTAGATGGCGCTGGCGCCGCAGATGATGCCTTCGAAACCGGCGATGGTGCCGATCAGGGTGCTGCCGGTGAAGTCACGGGCGGCCAGCAGGAAGAACAGCACGGTCAGGGAGGCGAACACGAACTGCTTCACGCGGGGGAAGTTGACGGTCCCGATCAGCATGAACAGGGTGAACATGCCCCACATCAGCAGGTACCAGCCCATGTAGGCGTGAGGGGTGGCCTCGGCCAGACCCATGGTCGGCATCACCAGCAGGAACACCAGGCTCCACCAGAAGGTGCCGTAGGAGATGAAGGCGGTGACACCGAAGGTGTTGCCACGCTTGTACTCCATGATGCCGGCGATGATCTGGGCCAGACCGCCATAGCACAGACCCATGGCCAGGATCATGGCGCTGATGGGGAAGAAACCTGCGTTATGGATGTTCAGCAGAATGGTGGTCATACCGAAACCCATCAGACCCAGAGGGGCAGGGTTGGCCAATTTTTCGCTCACGTGGTGTTCTCCAACAATAGAGGTGGGGTTGATAAAAGACGCGCGATTTTAGGCAGGCTCAGGGTCCCGGGCAAGGGGGGGACACACAGAAATGGTAAAAAAAGAACACGAAAGTTTAAGTAGCCAACCATTCGTGCCATTCAGGTAGACGAGTGGTGAACGAAAAACGTTTTCAACGTTGCGATTTTGTATAAAAGGCACCTTGGTATGAAAGTCGGCAACGACGATGGTGACTGGGATTGGTGAGGGAAACGCGCCCCGGATGGTCGCGTCATGGCGGCTTGATTGAAAAATGAGTTCATATGCCATCAGACAAGAGTGTTTCCCTCCTGTTTGTGACCCATGGACCTCCCGTATCGCTTGCCATCGCAGTGTCCGTTGCGCACCCCATTTTCTCGTCAACCCCGCGCTCGCCACCGTGTTCCCTACACAAGGGCGGGGCGCCTGAGAAACCCGCAAGCGCGCTGTGTTGACTGCCACGGGCGAAAGGGGCGCAAGATCAACGGGCAGGATCAGAGGCTGCCCTTGTCAGAAAGCCAGAGGCGGGATGGGCCATGGGCCCAGTAAAGACACTTCGAAATGGAAGGGGGCGCGGGGTTGGCCCTGTGGCGCGCGCGAGAGGGTGTTCAGGATTGGCCCGATTAGACACTGTATATCTAATCGGGCCATCTATTTTGACATGCCGACATGCCGACATGTCGACATGCCGACATGCCGACATGCCGACATGCCGACATGCCGACATGCCGGATAACGGGATAACAGGATTTTTCGAGACGGCTAGCGAGAGAGATATCCTGATGGCAGGTGTCAGGGGAAGGAGCCCCTCGGGCCATATGCCGTTGGGGCAAACAAGAGGGGTATCCGGCGGGGGTCGGATCAGTTGTCCAGGGTCAGCACCACCTTGGCTTCCTTGTCCGTCTCCTTTACCTGGCTGTCGAGCACGAAGAGGCGCTCCGGCGCGATGCCCTGGGTATCCACCAGATACTCCTTGGTGTTCTGGGCGCGGCGCATGGCGAGGTTTCGCAGGGACTTGGCGGTGATGAGCTGCTGATCCCGCAGCAGGAGCATCGCCTGGGCGCGCAGGGCCTCGCTCCCTTCATCGAGTCGCAACCGGTCGGCCAGATCCCCGAGATCTTCATTGAACTTGGCTTCATAAGCCTCTGCCAGTGCGGATTGCATGGCGGGATCCTGCTCCAGCAACGTCAAATCCACCGGGCTGCCGGTGATCTTGGCCAGCAGCCGCTCAAGCTTCTGGCGCTGGAGGATGGGGCGCTCTTCGTTGAAGTTGACCTTGCCGCGAATGTTCATGCTGAGCTTGGGCCTCTCCTTGAGGGCCTGGGCGAGGGTGGTCAGCTTGGTCTGCTGGGTCGGGGTCAGGGCGGGATCGCCGGGCAGGAAGGGGAGCTCGTCGAGATCCTTGGTGCCCCCCGTCAGGGACGCAAGCAGGGAGAAGGGGGAGGTGATGGCCTTGCCGAGGGTATTGCCGAGCACGTCCCAGAAGATGTTGCCCAGGCTGAAATCTGGCTGATCCAGATTGCCCTTCACCTTGAGGTTCATCTTGATGACGCCGCTCGAATCGCTCAGCAGGGCGATGGCGAGGCCGAGGGGCAGATCTTTGGCCTGCTCGCTCTTGACCTTCTTCCCGAGTTGCAGCTTCTTGATGGTGATGTCGTTGTCCCCCTCCAGCCGGTTGCCCTGCAGCTTGTAGTTGAGCTTCATGGAGAGCTGCCCCTTGTCGATGGCATAGCCTGCATAGGTGCTGGAGTAGGGGGTGAAGGTGGTGAGCTCCAGATTGTTGAAGGCCACGGCCACGTCCAGCACGGGATCCTCGATGAGCAGGTTGGCGCCCCCCCGGATGGTGACGGGGGCATAGCGGTCCACCTTGCCGTTGAAGGCGAGCTCGGAGCGCTGCCCCGGGGTGTTGCTGATATGGCGGCTCTGGCCGTCGAGGGAGGCGATGTCCACCACGAACTCCGGGCTCAGGCTGCGATCGGCGAAGCGCAGGTTGCCCTGGGCGGTGCGGATCTGATCGATGACGATGTGCGGGGCGGGGGCGCTCTCCTTGTCGTTCGCGGCGGGTTGCGGCAGCAGCAGTTGCTGCACGTTGGTGATCCCCTCTTCGTTGATCTCGATGCGGGCATAGGGTTTGCTCAGCAGGATGTCGGCGATGCGCAGTTGCTGGCTCAGGCCATCATAGTGCAGGCCGCTCAATTGCAGATTCTCTATCTGGAGCAGGCGCTGGTTGTCGGCCCGATCCAGCACGTTGAGCCCCGCGACCTCGAGTCCACCGCTTATCTCCAGCTTGCTGATGGCCCCCTGGCGGTCGGTGACCAGGTCCAGCTTGGTGCGGCTGGCAAGCTCGCCGTCCCGCACGCTGATGCGCAGCAGATCCTGCAGGTAGGGTTGGGCCAGGGTCAGTGGCAGCCCCTGCTGGCGGATGGCGCCGTTCAGGGTGAAGGGGGTCAGCCCCAGGGTGCCGTCAAACGCCACCGTCGTCCTGGTGTCGAGGGCTGCGTTGAGGGTGAGGGGGCTGGGTTGGGCGGTCTGGCTGCCAAGGGGCCCCAGGGTGAGGGCGAGGGCGGAGATGGCCCGTTTCAGGGGCTTGCCGCTGGTGGCTTCGGTCAGGGTGAGGCTGCCCTGGTCGATGCGGGTCTGCTTGAGGGCCCATTGCCAGGGCTTGGCGGGGGTGGCCGGTTGTTTGCCCCCCTTGGGGGTCTTCTGGGGGATCAGCAGGTCCGCGAGATCCAGTTGTTGCTGGTGGTCGAGGACGGCGGTGATGGCCGGGCTCTTGAGGGTGGCGGCATCGAGCTCAAGGCGCTGCTTGTTGCCATCGATGCGGATCCCGGTCAGCGCCAACTGCTTGAAGCGGGCAAATTCCTCCCCCTTGTTGCGTGTGAGCTGCCAGTTGGCCAGGGTCAGCTTGCCCTTTGACAACTGCCAGTCCAGTCCCTGCTTGCCCTGGGTGAGGCGATAGGCGAGCTCGGCGCTGGCCTCCCCTTTGGCGAGGGTCGCCTTGAGATAGGGGGCCCAGAGGGGGGCGAAGGGGGCGATGGCCACCTTGCCAAGGCTGAGGTGGCCCTTGCCGGCACCGCTCATCATGTCGAATTCCCCTTCGGCCTTGAGGGGGCTCTTCTCGTTGACGGTAGCGCTCAGGCGATAGGGGTTGAGCACCCCCTCTGCGGTGGAAAAGCCGGGCAGGTGCAGGGCGAGCTTGTCCAGGGTGAGGGGCGGCACCCACCCCGGGCTGCTCTGCTTGCGGCTGTCCCGGTAGCTGAGCCGGCCCTGCTCGACGGACAGCTTGCCGATGGTCACCAGCACGGGCTCGGCGCTAGCTGGCGGTGTTTGCTCCGGCGCAGGGGCGAGCAGGGAGGCCAGTGCATCGGTCAGGTTGAAGCGTGCCTCCCCCTTGAGATCCTCGAGGCGCACCAGATCTGCCCTGGGGGCGGTCAGGGTGGCCTCTTCCAGTACCAGGGCGCGCTGCTGCCAGCTCGCTTTCAAGGCGGGAATGAGCTTCAGCTCTTCAAATGACACCAGTGCTTGCTGCTGGTCATCGAGCAGGGCGCTGGGCCCCAGCACGAGGGAGGGGGAGCGGATCCCCACCTCTATCTTGCCAAGGGAGAGGTGCAGACCGTAATGGGTAGCAAGCCAGCCGGGGAGATGGCGCTGGATGAGGGTCGGCGCCTGCCAGAGCAGGATGGTGATGCCGATGAGCAGGAGCGCGAGAAGATAGAGGGCATAGCGCAGCAGACGAGCGGGCAGAGGCTTGAGCATGATGGTCTCCATTTGATGCGCATATGGTAGCAATTAATCGTGCCCGGTTCATGGGAAGGACTCATGAGGTGCGCCGCACTCTGACCGGGCTGGGGAATTATTGTGCGACCAAGGCCGGATTTTCCCCGTTTGCTCCACCTCGCCACTTGCCCAAACCGCCCACTCTGTCCGGCATGCCATGACGGGCGATGGGGGGAACAAGGGGGTTGCCGGGTCAGGGCCTGCCACTGCGGATATCCACTGGAAAACCGGGATACCGGGGGCGAGATACCCCCAGAGTCTGTCAATCTCCGTCGGTTTTCAAGCCGCCGAGGGAGTGGATGCAGCGCTGCTCGGCGGCATCGAGCTCGGCCATCACCATCTGGATATCCTCCAGCTGCTGGCGCAGGGAGTGGCGTCTGGCCTCGATGAGCTGGATCATGGAGTGAAGCTGCATCCGGCTGGAGCGGTCGGTGTCGTACATGTCGAACAGCTCGCGGATCTCCGCCAGGCTGAACCCGAGGCGCTTGCCGCGCAGGGTCAATTTCAGGCGGATCCTGTCCTTGTGGCTGTAGATGCGGGTCTGCCCCTCCCGGGTCGGGGTGATGAGCCCCTCGTCCTCGTAATAGCGGATGGTGCGGGGGGTGATGTCGAACTCCTGGGCCAGCTCCGAGATGCTGTAGGTCCTCTCCTTGCCACTGGCGTGTCTGGCTCTCATGGTGCGCCCTCCTCATGAGCTGGCGGGGTCCTGGCACAGCGGCAAGGGCCGGGTTCATGATGCATGATGGCCTCCCGGGGTGCGCTGCTCGCGCTCTTGTGCGAGGCGCCGTCCCCTCCCGTGCAGGGCCTGGCCGACCCGGGAGCCGTTGGGGCGCCCCAGCAGCTCGCTCACCCA
>NZ_CAWMFQ010000373.1:0-35777 GCF_963866995.1 Aeromonas sp. ZOR0002
ACGGCTGGAGCAGCGCCTCGTACCCGGAGGGGGCTGGCAGCCAGTAGCGAATTGGCCAGCCCGCCTGCAGCAGTTCGGGGGCGCTGCTGCCAAGCTCGCTCAGCGCCAGCATGCAACCACACTCGCGCACCTTCTCAAGCAGGGTGGCATCCTGTATCAGCGCAGGCAATGCCAGGATCAGCCTCCCCTGTGGCAAGGGGGGCAGGCTCGCCAGCAGAGGGGCCAGCTGGGCAGGCTGATGAAGCATCACCAGCAAGGTGCCACTGCATGGCTCTTCTGTCAGCCATCGCGCCATCACGGGCCCAAGGACACCACGCTCCTGCATCCAGCCCACGTCACAGGGCTGCTGGCTCACCCGCCAGCGCAGGCTGACCGCCGTCACCGGCACGCCCTGCTCGTCTCTCATCGGCTCGCAGAAGGTCTCCAGGGGTGAAGGGGCGGCCCCCGCCAGCCATTCCCGCAGTTGGTGCAACTGCCGCTGGGCCATGTGGAGGTCAGCCTTCATCGCACTCTGATACCACACCAGGGTGGTCCCCTCACGCTTGGCCTCGTTCAATGCCAATATGGCCTGCTCCAATAGCTCATCGGCATCCTCGCCACCCTCGCACCTGGCCACTCCGAAGCGACACGCCAGATCAAAGCTGCTTTCCCGGGTCACGAACTCAAACTGCAACAGGCTCACCATGGCCGCCATGCGGGCATCGAGATCTCCCTCTTCGTCGTCCAGCACCACGGCGAACTCATCGCCCCCCAACCGGTACGCACGGCCGGGGCATGCCTGACGCAACCGGGCCGCAACGGCCTGCAACAGGCGATCACCAACCTGGTATCCGAGCAGATCATTGACCTGCTTGAACCGCTTCAGATCCAGCACCGCCAGCGCCTGGACCCGATCTTGCAGCAGGGATTGCCTGAGCTGCCCCTGCAAGGCCCGACGGTTGCCAAGCCGGGTCATGGGATCGAGCAGGGAGAGGCGACGATTCTGCAGATTGGTTCGAATGAGGGCAAAGACCAGCACACAGCCCATCACCAGCAGGATCAACTGCCAGATCTGGATCCAGAACAGGCTCTGGCGCAACTGGTTGAGGGAGGCTTCCCGTTCCTGGCCGGAAAGGATCTGATCCCCAATCTGCTCCACCTGATGGATCAAACCGGTCAGCCGGACGAGGGCAAGATCGAGGGCTTTCCCCCTCTTCAGCTCCCCGGACTGCATCTGAGGATCCAGCGCCTTGAGTTCGTCAAAGAGCCGTTCAAGCACCTCCCCCAACCCATGCCTCGCCCGCGCATCGGCGGTCTCGGTACTGATCAGGAACACATCCAGCCGGTTCCACAGCAGGTCGTAATCCAGGCTCAGGGCCGCCATGTCGAGCGCCCCGGCACGATAGAGGCGCACATCATAGAGAAATCGCTGGGACTCCTGCATTACCTGGCTGATGTTCCAGTGGGTGTTGCGGTAGAACATGTCAACGAGCTGCTCGTGCCGACTCTGCAGCAGCAGCCCCCAGAGGGACGAGAAGAGAAACAGCAGGGAAATGGCTGCAAGCAGCAGGTTATCTCGCTGGCGTCGCGTCACGGGACAACCTCGATGCGGATCACCTGCCAGACCATGTTGTTGTGGATGGCGGACACATCCATGTCGGGATGGGCCGAGAGGGGGACCAGCAGCCAGAGCGGCCCTTTATTGCGACGGGTGAGCGGTTTGTCATCCTGGTAACGCACCAAGGTCAGCGGCACCTTGGCAAACAGGGAGAGATCGACCCGCTGCTGGTAGCCATTGAGTGCGGCGACATCGATGGCGCTGGCACTATCCACCTGCTGCGCCGCCAGCACGCTCTTCAGGGTCGGTCCACGATAGCGGTGGGTGCCGAGGGTCCAGGGCGTCGCCGTCTCGAACTCCACTTGTGGCAAGGCGGCCAACGCCGCCTCATCCAGGGTGATTTCCCGCTTATCCGGCAGGATCAGTTGCAATAGCGAAGAGGAGGAAGCCTGGGTACCGAACGAGAAAAGCACCAGCAGGAGAGAGGCCATCCCGCGCATTGGAAAGTTCATGACATGTTGTGCCAGCTGCATCTTGAAGTTAGGTGTCAGTGTGGCGATTTCAGTGGGTCAATGCAACTGTGTGAAAAATCAATAATTATGGGCCCCGCATCTCCATCCAGTTATGTCCCTCGACGGTGAGAGGCTGATGCACACCGCAACTTTGCAGGAGTTCATCCACAAAAGCGGGCACCAGCAAGGAAGCCGGACCATAACGTTTTTCATCGAACTGGCTGCCCACTTCGCTCGGCTCCAGATTGAGCTCCACCGTATGGGCACCGTTCAGGCCGGCCTCATGGACGAATCCGGCGGCAGGGTAGACCGCCCCGGAGGTCCCGATGGAGATGAAGAGATCGCACTGGGCCAGGGCCGAGTAGATGCGGTCAAGCCCGAGGGGCATCTCCCCGAACCAGACCACATGGGGGCGCAGCGGGTGGGGAAACTGGCAGCAGGAACACAGCTCTTCCTGATGGAGATCCCCGCGCCACTCGATCACCTGACCCGAGCCCGGGCAGCGGGCCTTGAGCAACTCGCCGTGCATGTGGATGAGGTTCTTGCTGCCGGCACTCTCGTGCAGGTTGTCGATGTTCTGGGTGACCAGGGTGACGCGCCCCGGCAGCAGGCGCTCCAGCCGGGCCAATGCATAGTGGGCCGGATTGGGGTGGATCTCGGCGCGCTGCAACTGATGGCGCCGCGCATTGTAGAAACGTTGTACCAGTTCGGGATCCCGCGCATAGCCTTCAGGGGTGGCCACGTCCTCCACCCTGTGCTCTTCCCACAGGCCATCACAGGCCCGGAAGGTCTTGATACCGGATTCGGCCGAGATGCCGGCACCGGTGAGGATCACGATATGTTTGGCTGACTGCACCATGGTTGTTCTCCTCCAACGGGTAACAGGCTGACCTTAGCACAGGAGCAAGAGGCGGCCCATTCGCCCTTGGTCTTAGGCCGACGGGAGCACAAAGCTCGCCATGGGCGCGAGATCCAGCCTGGCAAAGACCATCTCTCGTCCTGTCACCAGGGTAAGTGGCAACCCGAGCCCCTTGAGCAGGGCCAGCATGGGGCGATTCTGGCCGAGCACTTCCGCCGTCCACTCCCGGATCCCCTCCCCGTATGCCAATCGCGCAAGCGCCAGCAGGATGCGACGCCCGGCGCCGCGATGCTGAAAATGATCCGCGACGATGCAGGAGAACTCGGCCCTGTCCGGGTGCAGGCGCCGGCGAACGGACTGGGCCATGGCAAGCGGCGCCCCCTGCTCGTCGGTCAGCAGCAATCCTATCTGGGGTTCTCTGGGGTAGTCGAGAAAGAAGGCGAGCTGCTTGGCCGTCGCAGGCTGCTTGGCCCGCATGAAACGCAAATAGACGCTCTGCTCGCTCAGGGCGTCATAAGCCGCGCTTATTCGCTTCGGGTCGCTGCCCGCCAGCTCCTGCAAGCGGCAAGTCAGTCCCCCCACCACCATCGTCATCGGCAGGGCGGCCCGTGAGGCGGGAGCCGTCCAACCCGACATTCCCTGCCACAAGCGCGGCTCATCGAGCGGCCAGCAAAGATAGCGAGCCATTCACCAGCGCCCTGCCACGCCGCGATCCTGCCACTGGGCGGCATCCTGCAGGTTGAAGGGGTCGTCGAGGTAGAGCGCGATGCCAAGCTCCCGGGAGCGCTGGATGAAGCGGGCCAGCAAGGAGTCGGCAGCCATCGCCTCCAGTTCGGGCAGCAGGTGTTGCCCGAGCAGCAAGGATTGCAACGGCAGACGCTCGATGAGATCAAACGGCAGGTGCTGGGCATGATCGAGCAGCAGCGCGAGTCTGGCACCCGCGAGGCTCGCCTGCAGCACCAGGGCGAAACGGTCCGCCTGGCTCAGCAGGTGATCCCGTCGGTGGATGACCAGGGTGAGTTCGCTTGCTTCTCGTCCATGCTGCTCGAGCCAGAGCTTGAGCGGCTCCCAGTGAGGGGAAAGGCCGCTCAGGCTCAGCCAGATCGGTAGCGTGCAGGAAGCCGCATCTGCCAGCAGCCCAAGCTGTCCTCTCGCCTCTCCCTGCCAGCTACGCACGGTGCGCTTGAGCCCGCCCAGCCTGCGCTGACGCTGGGGGCCAAGATAGAGCATTTTGAGCAGACGCAGCAGATCGTCGCTTTGCAGCGGCTTGGCCAGGGCGGCCAGCACGTTGAAACCCGCATCGTGCAGGAGACGCCGGGCGCCGTCTATCAGGGTCTGATCATGAGCGGAGAGCAGGATGATGGGCAGACCGCTGTGGCGATACTGGGGATGGCTCATCAGCAGGCTGATGGCATCCTGCTCCGCCAGGCTGAGATCACAGATAAGCAATCTCACGCCCCCCTCTTCCAGCGCCTTGAGGCACCCTTCGCCATCCTGAACCCAGTGGCAGGGCAACCCCAGTCCCTGGATCTCCTGCTGAATGCAGGCTCCCTGGAAGGGGTGATCTTCGAGCAGCAGGATCTGGCACTGGGCGAGCCAGGCACGCCACCCCTGCTCCCGTGCCTGCAACCCCTCGAGCCAGGGATCGCTGAGGCGATAGATCCCCGCCCCGGGAGCCAGCAGATGAGGCAGATAGTCGGCCCCCTGATGAGAGGCAGGATCAAACAGGGCGATGGCCCCGGCGGCAAACAGCCCTTCCCATTGCCAGCCGGCATCGGGTCGGGTGCGGTGCAGATTGGCATAGGCCGGCAGGCCCGCCCCCTTGACCGCCTGATGGGAGACGGCGTCCAGGGCATAGACGCTGACCGGGTAAAACGTTGGCTCCTGGCTGTCATCAGACTCCAGCAAGGCCATCAACTCTTCATCTGTGATGATCATGTCATGCTCTCTCGCCCAGTTGTCGGCAGACCTCTTCCACGCACTGCCTCAAGGCGGCTCCAAGGGGATGTCCGGGGGCCTCCTGCCAACGGTCGATCACCTCTACCAGGGGGGTAGCCCCCACCATTTTGGCGGCCCCCTTCATCTTGTGTAAAGCCGTATTGAGGGCCTTCTCGTCCCCTTGTGTGACACACCGCTCAATGTCGGCCAGATCCTGGTGAACCGATGCCAGATAGATGTCAACGAGGGCCGGGCTGAGGGACACGGGCAGGGAAAGGGCTGCCGTTGGCTGCGGTGCCTTCCCCCCGTCATGGGGGCCAAAGACGGTACGAAGCAGTACGGCCAGATCCCTGAGCAAGACGGGTTTGTCCAGATGACCCTGACAGCCGCATTCCGCCAGTCGCTGCGCCGCCTGCTCGCTGAGATCGGCGGTGATGACGTAGACGGGCAGATGCTGCCAGCGTTCATCGGCGTGCAATTGCCTGCAGAGCTCGGCGCCGTCCATCACCGGCATCTGCAGGTCCGTCAGCACCAGATCCACCGACTCCGATTGCAGGATCTCCAGTGCCAGACGGCCATTGGCCGCACTCAATACCCGGGCCCCCAGCTGACCCAGCTGCATGCTGATCAGCATTCTGTTCACCTCATGATCTTCCACCAGCAGCACCCGCCTGCCTGCCCCCGGCAAGTCTGTGATCTCCTCGGCGCCACGGACGAGTCTGGGCTGCAGCAGGCTGACCACGGAGCCCGGGATCCAGGGTTCCCCCTGCCAGTACCAGGCGCGCAAGCCCCCATCGTCCTGCATGGCCCCAAGGCAAGGTGAAGCCGGGTCCTCGGCCACGCCAAACGCTGCGAGCCAGGCCCGCATATATTCAAGTTCCCCGGGCAACAGTTGCAGGGAGACCGTCTTGACGCGCGGTTGCCAGAGCGCCTTCTCCTGCGCATGTCTGAGGGGCAAGGAACAGAGGAAACGGCTGCCCCCGCGAGCGAGAGGTTCAACCCGGATCTCGCCCCCCATCTGTTCCATCAGCTGGCGGCAGATGGCCAGCCCAAGCCCGGTCCCCTGGGCTCTGGGCTGGCCAGGCTCCTCCCCTTGCTCAAAGGGCTGGAACAACCGGGGCAACAGCTCGGCACTGATCCCGGGTCCCTCGTCATCCACCCCGCACAAAATCCACTCCCCTTGCCGCCGGGCCCAGAGTACCACCTCTCCCCGCTCGCTGAACTTGATGGCGTTGGAGAGCAGGTTGTGCAGCACCTGTTGCACCCGGTGGGGATCGAGATCCATCAAGGCGGGCAGCGCCGGGTCGAGCGCCAGGCGCAGTTGCAGATGGCGGGATCGCGCCTTGGACCAGTGCACCGCCGCCACATGCTCGCACAGCTCCACCAGATCCGTGGGCTGTACGGAGAGGCGCAACTGACGCGTCTCGTTGCGGCTGAAGTCGAGCACGTCGTTGAGCAGTCCGAGCAGTTCATTGCCCGCCTGCCTGACATGGGCCAGAACCGAGGCCTGCTCTGCATTGAGTTCGGTCTGCTCGAGCCACTCCAGCAGGCCGAGCATGGCGTTCATGGGGGTGCGGATCTCGTGGCTCACGGCGGCCAGGAAGCGCCCCTTGGCAAGCACGGCCTGCTGGGCCTGCTCGTGGGAAAGTTGCAGGGAGTGCTCCTGCTCCACCCTGGCCGTCACATCCTGCACCACCCCGTAGATCCGCCACCCCTCTCCCTGACGGCGCCCCCTGCCGGAAAATTGCAGCCAGCGGGTTCCCTTGGCGGGGTGCTGATAGCGCAGCAGATGGGAGAAAGGTCGCCCGGCTTGCAGCATGGCCAGCATGGGGGCTCGCATCTCGCGCCTGTCCTGATGGGAGATGCGGGTCAGGGTCTCGTTGGGATTGACCCGGATCTGCTGGCTCGCCAGCCCCAACAGCTCGTGACTGCCCCGGCTCACAAACTCCACCCGGGTGATGGCTCCCCCCAGCAGGGTGAATTGCAGCACCACACCGGGCACCGTATTGGTGAGGGCGCGCAGGCGCCGCTCTGCCTGACGCAGCAGGCGGGTACGCTCGCGCAGGGCGCTGATGTCGGAGAGGGCGATAAGATCCCCTGCCGGTGCCTGGGGCCCCAGTCGCAAAGGGATCTGGGCATAGGAGTAGACCTGCTCGTGCAGCGCCAGCTCCCCTTCGGCGCCCTGCAACTGGGGCGCGGGCAGCACCAGATCGGCGGCGTAGCGCGCCTCCATGCGCTTGGCCCGCTTGTTGCGCTTGATCACCTCCCCCTTGTCATTGCGCAAGAACACGGGAACAGGGAGCGCCTGGAAGAGAGACTCCCTGAACTTGCTTTCCAGCGCCAGCGCCTGCTCTACCTTGTGACGCTCGCGGGCCTCTTGGGCCAGTTGCTGGCGGGATCGCCAGACTGACCAGATCACCGCCATGCTGATCAGCAGTGCCAGCAACACGGAGCCAAGCCAGAAACCGTAGCTGACCCCCTCCTGCTGGTTGACCACCAGGCGGCGCCAGCGTTGCACCAGCTCGTCCACCTGCCGATCATTGAGGGTCATCAGGCTCTGATCCAGTACCCCTGCCAGGCTGGTCTGTTCCGGCCGGATGGCAAAGCCGAGGCCGAAACGCTCCGGCAATTCGGTGATGGTCAGCTCGCTCAACTGGTTGTTTCGAATGGGATATTGGAGCTGGTACAACTCCGCCAGCATGGCCTGGGCATCCCCATGCCGCACCGCCGCCAATCCCTGCAGCAGGTTGTCGGTCACCTCCCACTCATGCTGGCCGAACCGGGCAAGCAGGCCGGGATCATAGAGCATTCTCGGGACCACCACCTTGCCACTCACGTCCGCGAGGGAGACAGGCCCCCTCTTGCTGCGACTGACCAGGGCATAGCGGCTGGTCGCCACCATCCTGGTGAAGTCGAACTCCTTGTTCAGGGCGGCGGACTCCATCAGTCCGACCATCATGGCGGCATCGCCATTGCGCAACAATGCCAGCGCCTCCTCCCGGCTGGCGGCAGGCACCAGCTCGAAGCGCAGCCCCGTCTGCCGACTCACTTCCCGCAAGACGTCCGCACTCCAGCCAATGAGCTCTCCCTGCCGGTTGACACCGCTGTATGGCATGAAGCCGGGATCCGCCACCATCTTGATGGTGTGGGCCTTGCCGACCAGCCAGGCCTGCTCCTTGTCGGTAAAATGCAGGGGATTCACATCCTGCTCACCCTGAGGCAGATACTTGCCCAGATCCCGGTAGAGACTGCCCGGCGGCAAATAGCGGATGGCCGTATCCACCAGCTCCAGCAACTCGGGCTGGTTGCGCATCATCAGCCGGTAGCTGATGACCAGATCGTCGCTACGAAGACGGCGAAGACGCAGCCCTTCATCCGGGTACTCCCGCATCAGGTAGCGCAGTTGCAGATAATCACCGAGATAGGCGCTGCCCTTGCCGGCCACCAGGGCACCATACCAGTTCTCGGCATCGGTCAGCAGTTGCTGGGATGAACCAGGATAGAGACGCTTCAGGGTCTCCTGGGCCTGCCAGATGGGTGACACCAGAAACTGCGCCTGATCGAGCTCACCCCGATAGAGGATGGCAGACTCCGCTTCCAGCATGGCGCGGCTCAGGACGGTATCGCTCGAGTTCGACCGGGCAGGCCCGACGTGAGGAATGAGATCGCAGCGCCCGTTCAGCAGATCCTGCGTCACAGCAGCCCAGCTCGGCCGCTTCTCGACATGCACCGGTACCGGCAACAGCTCTGCCAGCCGCGTCATGCGATCGATAAGCAGGCCCCCCTCCGCCTCCAGATAGGGAGGACGTTGCAGGGCCGGGTAACAGAAGGTCAGTCCGGTGAGCGAATCGGCATAAGCCTGGGCATCCGGTGACAGCGGGAGTATGGCGGCACGCAGTGGCAAGGCCAGCAGCGCGCCGGACAACAGAAGGATTTTTATCATCGGAATGGAAAAGCCAGGCGATTGCCTGGCTTTTTCTTACTCGTTGGGTTCAACATTTTCTACCCTGGCCTTGAGCTTCTGGCCGGGCCGGAAGGTCACCACGCGACGGGCGCTGATGGGAATATCCTCCCCCGTCTTGGGGTTGCGTCCGGGACGCTGGTTCTTCTCGCGAAGATCGAAGTTACCGAAGCCGGAAATCTTGACCTGTTCGCCACGCTCGAGCGCCTGTCTGATCTCCTCAAAGAAGGCTTCCACCATATCTTTGGCTTCACGCTTGCTCATCCCGAGCTGGGTGAACAGGTGCTCTGCAATGTCGGCTTTGGTAAGCGCCATAGATCAATCCCTCAAGGATGCATTCAACTCTTCACCGAGGGCCCGCACGACATTGTCCACGGTCTCGGCGATCTCTTTCTCCTCCAGGGTGCGCTGGGTGTCTTGCAACACCAGGCTGATGGCCAGGCTCTTCTTGTCCTCTGCCATACCAGCGCCCTGGTATACGTCGAACAAGTTTATTCCAACTAACTGATTTCCGCCAACTTTTTTAATTACTGCCAGAACGTCGCCAGCCAGGATCTGTCTGTCAACCACCACGGCGATGTCGCGACGGTTGGCCGGGAACTTGGATACTTCGGCAGCAACCGGCACCTTGGCCGGCGTCAGTTTGTCCAGCTCCAGCTCGAACATGACAGCGCGGCTCTTGAGCCCCAGCTTCTTCTCGAGGCTCGGATGGATCACGCCGATGTGGCCGATCACGACGCCATTGCGCAGAATGGCTGCGCTCTGGCCCGGATGCAGGGCACTGTGCTCGGTGCGCTCGAAGGTGAAGGTAGCCCCTTCTGCAGTCAGATCCAGCACCGCTTCCAGGTCACCCTTCAGATCGAAGAAGTCGACGGGACGGGCCTTGACATCCCAGTGCTCGTCCCCCTGGTTGCCGGTGATGATGCCGGCGAGCATGGGTTCCTGACGGATGCCATTCTCGGCATTCTCGTCCTTGATGAAACGCAGGCCCTGCTCGAACAGGCGCACGCGCGGCTGCTGACGGTTCTGGTTGTAGACCACCGCCTGCACCAGACCCGGGAACAGAGAGACGCGCATGGCGGACATCTCGACCGAGATCGGGTTCGGCAGCACGATGGCATCGCTCTGCGGGAACAGGGTTTGCTGGGTCTTGGGATCCACGAAGCTGTAGGTGATCGCTTCCTGGAAACCGCGGTCAACCAGCAGGTCGCGCACCCGCTTCAGGGTCACCTGCCCTTCAGCCTGCTCCACCATCGCGAGGGATGCGGCGGGTTTGAGGTTCGGGATATTGTTGTAGCCGTAGATACGGGCCACTTCCTCGATGAGGTCTTCCTCGATGGCGATGTCGAAACGCCAGGAGGGAGCCAGCGCGGTCCAGCCGTCAGCATCCACGGTTACCTGCATGCCCAGACGAGTCAGAATTTCGACCACCTGCGCATCCGCCACGCTGATGCCGATCACCTTGTCGAGCTTGGTGCGGCGCAGCTTGATGGGGGCGGCCTTCGGCAGATGGGCATCGGATTTGACTTCGATGACCGGACCCGCTTCACCGCCGCAGATATCTAGCAGCAGACGGGTGGCACGATCCATCACCTTGGCCTGCAGCTCGGGATCCACCCCGCGCTCGAAGCGGTGGGAAGAATCGGTATGCAGACCGTAGGCACGGGCACGGCCGGTGATGGAGAGCGGCGCGAAGAAGGCGCACTCCAGCAGGATGTCGGTGGTGGTCTCGGAGACACCGGTGCGATCGCCGCCGAAGATGCCGGCCATGCAGGCAGGGCCTTTGGCGTCGGCAATCACGAGCGTGGTCTCTTTGAGCTTCACCTCGTTGCCATCGAGCAGGGTCATGGGCTCGTCGGCACGGGCGCGGCGCACCACCAGTTCCCCTTCAAGCGTCGCCAGGTCGAAGGCGTGCATCGGCTGGCCGTATTCCAGCAGCAGGTAGTTGGTGATGTCGACGATGGCGTCGATGGAACGGATGCCGCCACGGCGCAGCTTCTCCTGCATCCAGAGCGGGCTCTGGGCGTGCAGGTTCAGCCCCTTGATGACACGACCGAGATAACGGGGGCAATCCGCCGGCGCTTCAACCCGGATCGGGAAGGTGGCATCACAGGTGGCAGCAGCCGGCGCCCAGGTCGGCTCGACCACGTCCACGCTGTTGAGCACGCCGATTTCACGGGCCAGACCCGCGATGCCTAGGCAGTCGGCACGGTTCGGGGTCAGATCCACATCGATGCTGACGTCGTTGAGCGCGAGGTATTCACGGATATCGGTCCCGATGGGGGCATCCAGCGGCAGCTCGATGATGCCATCAGCCTCGACGTCGATGCCCAGCTCGCTGAAGGAGCAGAGCATGCCGTGGGACGGCTGGCCGCGCAGCTTGGCTTTCTTGATGGTGAAATCACCCGGCAGGGTCGCCCCGACCTTGGCCACGCACACTTTCAGGCCTTGGCGGCAGTTCGGCGCACCGCAGACGATGTCCAGCAGCTCGGCCTCGCCCACGTTGACCTTGGTCACCCGCAGCTTGTCCGCGTCCGGGTGCTGGGCGCACTCGACCACTTCACCCACGACCACATTGTTGAACTGGCCGGCCACCGCTTCCACGGCGTCCACTTCCAGACCGGCCATGGTGATCTGCTCGGCCAGTGCATTGTCACTCAACTCGGTGCGGACCCACTCCATCACCCAGGATTTACTGAATTTCATGTTCTCTCGCCCTTACTTGAACTGCTTGAGGAAGCGCAGGTCGTTTTCGAAGAAGGCACGCAGGTCGTTGACCCCGTAACGCAGCATGGTCAGGCGCTCAACGCCCATGCCGAAGGCAAAGCCGGAGTATTTTTCCGGATCGATGCCGACCGAACGCAGCACGTTCGGGTGCACCATGCCGCAGCCCAGCACTTCCAGCCACTTGCCGTTCTTGCCCATCACGTCCACTTCGGCGCTCGGCTCGGTGAACGGGAAATAGGAAGGACGGAAGCGAATGGTCAAGTCTTCCTCGAAGTAGTTGCGCAGGAAGTCGTGCAGGATGCCTTTCAGCTCGGTGAAGCTGGCATGCTCGTCGACCAGCAGGCCTTCGACCTGGTGGAACATCGGGGTGTGGGTCATGTCGTAGTCGTTACGATAGACGCGGCCCGGCGCGATGATGCGGATCGGCGGCTGCTGATGTTCCATGGTGCGGATCTGCACACCGGAGGTGTGGGTACGCAGCATCAGATCAGGATTGAAGTAGAAGGTGTCGTGATCGGTACGCGCCGGGTGGTGAGCCGGGATATTCAGCGCATCGAAGTTGTGGAAGCCATCTTCAATCTCGGGACCACGGGCAACCTTGAAGCCCATCTCGCCAAACAGGCGCTCGATGCGCTCGATGGTACGGGTCACCGGGTGCAGACCGCCATTCTCGATGCGGCGGCCCGGCAGGCTGACGTCGATGGTCTCGGCGGCCAGCTTCTGGTTCAGCACGGCGACTTCGAGGGCTTCACGACGCGCATTCAGGGCATCCTGAACCTGCTGTTTGGCCTGGTTGATCACGGCGCCCGCGGCGGGACGCTCTTCAGCAGACAGGGCGCCCAGGCCCTTCATCTGCTCGGTAAAAAAGCCCTTTTTACCCAGATATTTGACCCGGATTTCGTCGAGGGCGGCGATGTCGCTTACGCCCTCAATTTCGGCCTTGGCCTGGCCGACTACTTCTTCAAGCTGTTGCATGTCTTCCTCGTCACCACTCCCGGAACAGGAGCCTTTAGGCTAAATAAGGTCAAGAGGGGAATAATACAAAAAAAGCCCCTTGGCTGACCATAGTTATGACGGGCTTTTCTCCCTGCAAATCATTTTGTTATATGGAGAAAGCCACAAGCCAGATGCAACAGGATTGAGACAAGCGTTGTTTGTTCTAGTTTGTTGGCATATGGAAGGATAAAGCATTTATGAACGTGGCATACTGCCTGCCAACGCTCAAAAATGAGCAACAAAAAAGGAGGCCTGAGCCTCCTTTATTTTTATAACAGAGCTGGATTAGACCAGAGCTGCTTTAGCTTTTTCAACCAGGGCGGTGAAAGCCAGCTTGTCGTGAACGGCGATATCGGACAGGATCTTGCGATCGATCTCGATGGAAGCCTTCTTCAGACCGTCGATCAGACGGCTGTAGGACAGGCCGTTCTGACGGGCTGCAGCGTTGATACGCGCAATCCACAGTTGACGGAACTGACGCTTCTTCTGGCGACGGTCACGGTAGGCATACTGACCAGCTTTGGTTACCGCTTGTACCGCTACGCGGTAGACACGGGAACGGGCGCCGTAGTAACCCTTGGCGGCTTTCATTACTTTCTTGTGACGAGCGCGAGCGGTCACACCACGTTTAACTCTTGGCATTTTTCACATCCCCCCTTATGCGTACGGCAGACAAGCGACAACACGTTTGTGGTCGGCAGCGGAAACAAAGAACTTCGGTCCCAGCTGACGCTTACGCTTGCTGCTCTTCTTGGTCAGGATGTGACGCAGGTGGTTGTGCTTGCACTTGAAGCGACCTGAGCCAGTCTTCTTGAAGCGCTTTGCGGCGCCCCGGTTGGTTTTCATCTTCGGCATTTCATACTCCGCATTGTGAGTGACAACAAAATCGCAAGGCGAACCGACTCATGGGGCCAGCCCCATGAGTCAATTTCTTGTGGGCCTTAAGATTTCTTCTTGGGTGCGAGGACCATCACAGCTTGACGGCCTTCGACTTTCGGGAACGATTCGACTACGGCCAGCTCTTCCAGATCGTTCTTGACGCGCTCGAGAACCTTGATACCAAGATCCTGGTGGGCCATTTCACGACCACGGAAGCGCAGGGTGACCTTTGCCTTGTCCCCGTCTTCCAGAAAGCGAACCAGGTTGCGTAGTTTTACCTGATAGTCGCCTTCGTCGGTGCCTGGACGGAATTTGATTTCCTTGACCTGGACGACTTTCTGCTTTTTCTTCTGTTCTTTGGTGGTCTTGCTCTTTTCGTAGAGGAATTTGCCGTAATCCATGATCCGGCAAACGGGCGGCTCAGCGTTTGGACTGATCTCGACCAGATCCACTCCTGCCTCAAGGGCCAAGTTCAGCGCATCCTGAATGGAGGTGATGCCAATGGCTTCACCATCCAGACCAGTCAGACGAACTTCTTTCAGACGGATCTCTTCATTGATCCGGTGAGCGCGGGCTTGCGGTTGCTTGCCCAGTTTTTTTCCGCCTTTTATAGCTTATTCCTCCACTTTCTTTTGTCCGCGGGTCTGAACTTCCTGGGTCAACAGAGCAATCAGCTCTTCAACAGGATAAGAGCCCAGGTCAGCCCCTTTACGAGTACGCACTGCAATCTTGCCGGCTTCTACTTCTTTGTCGCCGCAGACCAGCATGAAGGGTACTCGCTTCAAAGTATGCTCGCGGATTTTAAAGCCAATCTTCTCATTTCTCAAGTCCGCTTTTGCGCGAAGGCCCGCATCATTCAATGCCTTGGCAACTTTCACAGCATAATCGGCCTGGTTATCCGTGATATTCATGACCACGGCCTGGGTCGGAGCCAGCCAGGTCGGGAACAGACCGGCGTACTCTTCCGTCAGGATCCCGATGAAGCGCTCCAGCGAGCCCAGAATGGCGCGGTGGATCATCACGGGGATGTGGCGCTCGTTGTCTTCGCCTACATAGGTGGCGCCAAGACGGCCCGGCAGGGCAAAGTCGAGCTGCACGGTACCACACTGCCAGGCACGATCAAGGCAATCGTGCAGGGTGAACTCGATCTTGGGACCGTAGAAAGCCCCCTCGCCCGGTTGCAGGTCGTACTTCAGGCCGTTGAGTTCCAGCGCCTCGGCCAGCGCGGCCTCGGCACGATCCCAGGCTTCATCAGAGCCGATACGCTGCTCCGGACGGGTCGAGAGCTTGACCACGATGTTTTCGAAACCGAAGGTGCCGTAGACGTCATAGACCATGCGGATGCACGCAGACACCTCTTCCATGATCTGCTCTTCGGTACAGAAGATGTGGGCGTCATCCTGAGTGAAGCCCCGTACCCGCATCAGGCCGTGCAGGGAGCCTGACGGCTCGTTGCGGTGGCAGGAGCCGAACTCGGCCATGCGCAGGGGCAGATCGCGGTAGGATTTCAGACCCTGGTTGAAAATCTGCACGTGACCCGGGCAGTTCATCGGCTTGATGGCGTACTCGCGGTTTTCGGACTGGGTGGTGAACATGGCCTGGGCGTATTTCTCCCAGTGACCTGAACGCTCCCACAGCACGCGATCCATCATGAAGGGGCCTTTCACTTCCTGATAGTCGTACTCTTTGAGCTTGCCGCGGATGAAGGTTTCCAGCTCGCGGAAAATGGTCCAGCCATCGTTGTGCCAGAACACCATGCCCGGCGCTTCTTCCTGCATGTGGTACAGGTCGAGCTGCTTGCCGATCTTGCGGTGGTCGCGCTTGGCGGCCTCTTCCAGACGCTGCAAATAGGCCTTGAGCTGCTTCTTGTCAGCCCAGGCGGTGCCATAGATGCGCTGCAGCATCTTGTTGTTGGAGTCGCCGCGCCAGTAGGCACCGGACATTTTCTGCAACTTGAAGTGGTGGCAATGACGCATGTTGGGCACGTGCGGGCCGCGACACATGTCGATGTACTCTTCGTGATGATAGAGACCGGGCTGGTCATCACGGGCAATGTTCTGATCCAGGATCTCGACCTTGTAGGTCTCGCCACGGGCTTCGAACACGTCGCGCGCTTCCTGCCAGGAGACCTTCTTCTTGATGACGTCGTAATCCTTGGCGGCCAGCGCCAGCATGCGCTCTTCCAGGGCAGCCAGATCTTCGTCGGTCAGGGTGCGGTCGAGATCGATGTCGTAATAGAAACCGTTGTCGATGACGGGACCGATGGCCATCTTGGTCTGGGGCCAGAGTTGCTTGATGGCATGACCCAGCAGGTGAGCACAGGAGTGGCGCAGAATGTCCAGACCTTCTTCGTCTTTGGCGGTGATGATGGCGAGCGAAGAGTCGGTTTCGATCAGCTCGCAGGCATCCACCAGTTCACCGTTTACCCGACCGGCAATGCACGCCTTGGCGAGACCGGGACCGATGTCCGCGGCCACATCCATGACGGAAACGGCGTGGGCAAATTGACGTTGGCTGCCGTCAGGCAGAGTAATGATTGGCATTAGGTGTTTCCTTATACAGTGGTGACCCCTACCAAAGGCCACATGCAGGTTGGAGAAACCCTTTCATGTCCAGCTGTTCACTCCCGAGTTTCACCGTTCACAATACGGTTGGTACACGGCAGTGGCACACCATATGGCGTGTGCAAGGCCATCCATTGAGAGGTACAGCGGGGGATTGTATCAGACGCGACAACCCAGACAAGCTGTCTTGGCGATTTTGCATACCGCCTAAGCGCGGGTGTCAACCTGTCCTACTTGCGAGGGCGCCCTTCTGCTGCCATACCCTGTACCAGATTGAGGCGTCAGCCAAAGCAAGGAGAGCATGATGTACACCTACGACATTTCATTTCCGGAGCATGCAGAAAAGCTGGTTCATCCGGATCACCTTCTCACGACTCATTGTCCCGTCCATATCGCTGAGCTGGTGATCCTGGGCGATGGCTGCAAGCGGGAGGTATGCAGCATCGTCCACAGTGCCGAGCGCAGTACCCTCTATGTCACCGACGTGACGCCCGGCAAAGTCACCGCCAGCCGTTGATCCCTAACCGGCGTTCAGAAAAGAGTGGCCATTGAAATCGAAGGCGCTGCGTCCCTCCTCGGCCAGCGCCATCTCCTGCAACACCTGGAGTGCCATCTTGTTGCCCTTTTGCGAGGCCTGATAGAGCCACTGCTTCGCCTCGGCCAGTTCAACCCGCCCGTTGACCCCCATCAGGTGCAGGATGCCCACCTTCAGCATGGCGGGCACATCACCGTTTCTGGCTGCCAGCTCCATCCAGCGAAACGCCTCGTGCAGATCCCGCTTCACCCCGGCCCCGCGCAGATAGACCTCTCCCAGCCGATACTGGCCGAAAGCGTCCCCCGCCTGCGCAGCCTGACGATAGAGTCGGATGGCGCGATCCATATCCTGCTCGCTCCCCTGCCCCACTTCATGGCTCCAACCCATCAGCGCCTGTGCCCGTGGCTGGCCCTGATCCGCCAGCGGCGACCAGATCCGGGTCGCCTCATCAAAGTGCCCTGTCCGCCAGGCGCGGTTGGCCGCCGCCAGCTCCTGCTCGGTGGAGAGCGGGATCAGACGCCAGATGACCAGCGCAATGAGGGCGATGAAGAGCCAGCGGGCGGTAGTAGGTTGCATGACATTTTCCGTGATCTGGTTCGCATTTCGTCTATGTAAACGAAATGTAGCAACAGATCAAGCAGGAGATCACCCGGGTTCACCCTCTTTCATGGGGTCGCTCTTTGAGAACTTGCAGTTTAACGGGCTACACAGCAAAATAACTGTATATATAAACAGTTAATTGGTGATGTGATGGCAGGACGAGGCGCGAACCACAATGTCGAGCACCGCTTCAGCGGCCCGCAAATCGAAACCGTTGACGACGGCTGGAGTCAGAGCGACTGGGACGCGGCATTTGCCGCCAGCGCTCCCCGCACCGAGGTGACGGAGATCAGCGCCCGCAGCATCATCAGCTACAACGATTCGCCGGATCTTCCCTTCGGTCGCTCCATCAATCCCTATCAGGGGTGCGAGCATGGCTGCATCTACTGCTATGCCAGACCCAGCCACGCCTACCTTGAGCTCTCCCCCGGGCTGGATTTTGAGAGCAAGCTGTTTGCCAAAACCAATGCTGCCGAGCTGCTGCGACGGGAGTTTGCCAAGCCAGCCTATCAGCCGCAAACCATCGTACTGGGGGCCAATACCGATCCCTATCAACCCATCGAGCACCACTATCGCCTGACTCGCGAACTCCTGACGGTGATGCTGGCTCATCGCCATCCGGTAGGGCTCATCACCAAGAGCGCCATGATCCTGCGCGACCTCGATCTGCTGACCGAGCTGGCCCGGGAAGGGTTATGCCAGGTGATGGTGTCGGTCACCACCCTCAATGAGACGCTGAGGCGACAGCTGGAGCCCAGGGCCAGCACGGGGGTTGGGCGGATCAAGGTGATCGAACGACTGGCCAAGGCCGGTGTGCCGGTCGGCGTGCTCGCCGCCCCCATGATCCCCAGGCTCAACGAGCCGGAACTGGAACAGATCATCAAGGCCGCCGTCGACGCCGGGGCGGGCTGTGCGGATTACATCTTGCTGCGATTGCCCCACGAGCTCACCACCCTCTTTTGCGACTGGCTCGATACGCACTATCCCGGCCATAAAGAGGCGATCCTCAACCAGCTGCGGGCAAGCCGGGGCGGCGCACTCAACAGCGCCACCTTTGGTAGCCGCATGCGAGGTGAAGGACAGTTTGCCAACCTGCTCGCCCAGCGCTTTCGCCTGATCAGCAGGCGGCTGCAACTGGGCAAGCGCCATGTAACACTCAATACAGCCGCCTTCATCCGCCCGGGCGAGCAGTTGCGTCTGTTCTGAGCGCCGTCAGCCCCGTGGTCTCGGCGGGCAGCTCCCCGCTGGATGGCGCTGTGCAATCAGCTCCGCAGGCAGGCGTGATGGCTCGTGCGCCACCTCCTCCTCATCCACTCTAAGGCGCGCCTTCTCCTGCCCTCCCCACATCCGGCTCCACCAGATTTCCCACATTACCCAGCTCGTCATAACAGTGCTCCTGGCAAGCGATGCCTGCCTCTGTGGTGGCCTCATTCAACGCAGGCAGCATGGCTGACCGTCATGACAGGGCCATGACAGCCGAGTGAAGGAATCGTGTTGATGCGATGGGGCCAGCCCTGCATATCAGGAAGATGACGCCGTGGCAGGCAGGGCTGCATGCACAGCAGACGGAGCCGGGCAGCAGAGAAGAGAGGCCAGGGCAAGCACAAGGACAGGGAGAGCCTGCGGTGAGGAGGACAAAAAAAGAGCGACCATCAAGGTCGCTCTTTTACACCGGACAAAGGGGGACGATTACTCGTCGCCCGCCTCCCCGGTATCGACGGCGCCAGCGTCCGCTGCGGTGTCGGTGCCTTCAGACACCTCCCCTTCAACAGCCAGGGCCTCGGTTTCCTCTTCGTCGCTCTCGGCAACGCGCTGCAGGCCGACCACGGTCTCGTCTTCACCGGTACGGATCAGACGCACACCGCCGGTGTTGCGGCCGATGACGCTCACCTCGGACACCCGGGTACGAACCAGGGTACCGCCGTTGGTGATCAGCATGATCTGGTCGGTATCTTCGACCTGGATCGCATCGATCACCTTGCCGTTGCGCTCGTCCACCTTGATGGAGATGACGCCCTGGGTACCCCGGCTCTTGGTCGGGTACTCGTCCAGCGCGGTACGCTTGCCGTAACCGTTCTCGGTGGCGGTGAGGATGGCACCATCGCCACGGGGCACGATGAGGGAGACCACCTTGTCACCGGCGCCGAGCTTGATGCCGCGCACGCCAGCAGCGGTACGACCCATGGGACGTACGCCCTTGAAGGTACCCTTGCTTTCGGTGCCTTCGCCGTTGTCGCTGCCGTCATCGTCATTGCCGGCGTCGTCATCGGTGTCGACCTCGTCAGTGGCATCGGCGCGACCGCTGCCTTCCGCGAAGCGAACCACCTTGCCCGCATCGGAGAAGAGCATGATCTCGTTGCTGCCATCGGTGATGTCCACCCCGATCAGCTCATCACCCTCTTTGAGATTGATGGCACGGATACCGGAGGAGAGCGGGCGGCTGAAGTCAGACAGGCTGGTCTTCTTCACGGTACCGTTGGCGGTGGCGAAGAACACATACTTCTCGGCGTCATATTCCTTCACCGGCAGGATAGCGGTGATACGCTCACCCTCTTCCAGCGGCAGCAGGTTGATGATCGGACGACCACGGGCACCACGGGAGGCTTCCGGCAGATGGTAAACCTTGAGCCAGTAGACCTTGCCACGGGTGGAGAAGCACAAAATGGTGTCGTGGGTGTTGGCCACCAGCAGACGCTCCACAAAGTCCTCTTCCTTGATCCGGGTGGCCGACTTGCCACGACCACCGCGGCGCTGGGCCTCGTAGTCGGAGAGCGGCTGATACTTCACATAGCCCTGGTGAGACAGGGTAACCACCACATCTTCCGGAGTGATCAGATCTTCGATGTTGATCTCGGCACTGGACATGCTGATTTCGGTACGACGCTCGTCGCCATACTGCTCACGCACAGCCAGCAGTTCATCGCGGATCACTTCCATCAGACGAGCCGGGCTCGCCAGGATGTGCAGCAGCTCGGCGATCAGATCCAGCAGAGATTGGTACTCTTCCAGGATCTTCTCGTGCTCGAGGCCGGTCAGCTTGTGCAGACGCAGGTCAAGGATGGCCTGGGCTTGCTGTTCGGTCAGGAAGTATTGACCTTCACGGATACCAAACTCAGGCTCCAGCCACTCTGGCCGTGCCGCGTCGTCGCCCGCTTTTTCCAGCATGGCGGCCACGTTGCCGAGTTCCCAGCCCTTGGCAACCAGACCCGCTTTCGCGTCGGCCGGGGTCGCGCTGTGGCGGATCAGCTCGATGATGGGATCAATGTTGGCCAGCGCAACCGCCAGACCTTCCAAAATGTGCGCCCGATCCCGCGCCTTGCGCAGTTCGAACACGGTCCGGCGAGTCACCACTTCACGGCGGTGCAGCAGGAACGCATCCAGGATCTCTTTAAGGTTCATCACCTTGGGCTGGTTGTTATCGAGCGCCACCATGTTGATGCCGAACGTGGTCTGCATCTGGGTGTGCTTGTAGAGATTGTTCAGCACAATCTCGCCGGACTCGCCGCGCTTGATCTCGATAACGATGCGCATGCCGTCTTTGTCAGACTCATCGCGCAGGGCACTGATGCCCTCGATCTTCTTCTCTTTGACCAGCTCGGCGATCTTCTCGATCAGTCGAGCCTTGTTCACCTGATAGGGGATCTCGTGAACGATGATGGTCTCGCGACTGGTCTTCTCGTCCACTTCCACTTCAGCTTTGGCCCGCACATAGATGGAGCCACGACCGGTACGGTACGCCTGCACGATGCCGGAACGACCGTTGATAATGCCGCCGGTGGGGAAATCCGGGCCGGTGATGTAGGTCATCAGCTCGTCAATGGTGAGGTCGCCGTTTTCGATCAGCGCCAGGCAGCCATTGACAATCTCGGTGAGGTTGTGAGGCGGAATGTTGGTCGCCATGCCCACCGCGATACCGGAGGAGCCGTTGACCAGCAGGTTGGGAACCTTGGTAGGCATGACCGCCGGGATCATCTCGGTGCCGTCATAGTTCGGCACCCAGTCCACGGTCTCTTTGTCCAGATCGGCCAGCAGCTCGTGGGAGATGCGGGCCATCCGCACTTCGGTATAACGCATCGCCGCGGCGCTGTCGCCGTCGACTGAACCGAAGTTGCCCTGACCATCGACCAGCATGTAACGCATGGAGAAATCCTGCGCCATCCGGACAATGGTGTCATACACAGCGATATCGCCGTGCGGGTGATATTTACCGATTACGTCACCGACCACACGGGCCGATTTTTTATAGGGCTTGTTCCAGTCGTTCCCCAACTCGTTCATAGCAAACAGAACGCGGCGGTGAACCGGTTTCAAGCCATCACGCACATCCGGCAGAGCTCGTCCTACGATCACGCTCATGGCGTAATCAAGATAGGAACTCTTGAGCTCTTCTTCGATGTTGACCGGCGTGATCTCTCTGGCCAGATCGCTCATAGAAAGCCTTATCCCTAATTAGTTGTTCTTTGGCTTAAACAGCGCGACATGGTAACACACTGAGCCAAATACCTTAAGCCACAAATCGGGTATCAGATCGGGCTGGTGTGACAAAGTCCGTCCGTTATAATGCCCGCCAAGACAATAGATTGCGCCCATGACTCAGAAGCGGGCGCCCTGCCACAGGATCTTCGAAAAATGAACAGTGATGCCAATGTCGATCTGACAGAAATCGCCAAGTTTGAAGCCATCGCCTCCCGCTGGTGGGACATGGAAGGTGAATTCAAACCCCTGCATCAAATCAATCCGGTACGCCTTGACTGGATCACCGACAAAAGTGGCGGTCTGTTTGGCAAGCGCATGCTCGATATCGGATGTGGTGGTGGCATTCTCTCCGAGAGCATGGCCCGCCGTGGCGCCAAGGTCACCGGCATCGACATGGGCAAGGAGCCTCTCGGCGTCGCCCGCTTGCACGCCCTTGAGCAGGGTGTCGAGCTCGAGTACCGCCAGATCACCGCCGAAGCCCATGCCGCCGAAGTACCGGGCCAGTATGACGTAGTCACCTGCATGGAGATGCTGGAGCATGTGCCGGACCCCGCCTCCGTGCTGCGCGCCATCGCCACCTTGGTGCGCCCGGGCGGCCGGGTGTTCGTCTCCACCATCAACCGCAACCCCAAATCCTATCTGATGATGATCATCGGGGCCGAATACCTGATGAAGATGGTGCCCAAGGGTACCCACGATCACAAAAAATTCATCACCCCGGCCGAACTGTGTCGCATGGGGGAAGCGGCGGGCCTGCTGGTGCGGGATATGAGCGGCGTCCACTACGCCCCGCTCACCAACCAGTTCAAGCTCGGCAAAAATGTCGACGTCAACTATATGGTGGAGTTTGTCCGCCCGGAGCACGGCTGATGAGCGCCTCTCGCCCTCTTCCCCTGCGCGGTGTGCTGTTCGATCTGGATGGCACCCTGCTCGACACAGCCCCGGATCTGGGTGCCGCCGTCAACCATGTACTGATAAACGAAGGTTTTGCGCCGCTCTCTGACGACATCATTCGTCAGACCACTTCCCACGGAGCGCTCGGGCTGCTGAAAGCGGGCCTCGGCGACGAACTGCTTGAGGAGCTGGGGGCCACGCGCCTGCGCAATGCCCTGCTCGACTACTACGCGGCCAATCTCTGCGTCGGTACCCGCCCCTATGAGGGAATGGTGGATCTTATCGAGTGGCTCGACGAGAAACAGCTCCCCTGGGGCATCGTCACCAACAAGCCGGCCTTTCTCACCGAGCCGCTGCTGGCAGCCCTGCCACAGCTTGCCAGCTGCGGCGTCACCGTCAGTGCCGATACCCTGCCGGTACGCAAGCCCGACCCCGCCCCCATGTTCTTTGCCTGTGAGAAGCTGGGGGTCGAGGCGGCTCACTGCCTCTATGTGGGGGATCATGTGCGGGATATCGAAGCGGGCCGCAATGCTGGCATGCGCACCGCGGTCGCTGGCTGGGGCTATCTCAATAATGAGGAAGATCCCGCCCTCTGGGGCGCCGATCTTCACTTTGATACCGTGCAGGCCCTGCACCACTGGCTGCGTTACGAACTGAGCTGACACGTTCATTGCCCATGACCGACAAGGCATCCGGATAGAGGTGGATCTGCGGGGCAACTTTGATGTTGTCCCGATGGCCATGTGGGCATCTGCCCCGGCGCGCAGCTCCCCCCGCAGCGCACCAGAGGGATCCCGGACGATCCCTCTTTTTACGGGCTTGGCAACCCCCCGAACGGCGTAACAGGACACCTTTTGACCCTGACTGCACAAGGGATGAGCAGGCCGGATTTGCTAGTAAAAACACCCTGCTTTCGCAAGCAAAAAAAGTTATTTTAATTTTCCATCTTCGATCGCCGGACTTGCATTTGACGGATCGGACGGATGAAAACCCGTTCGCTGTGAGCGTCCACTAACTCCCGTCCCGACACCCACAATTTATCCACAGCTAATGCGTTATCCACAGATTGCATTACCGCATCGACCTCACTATCTTGTAGTTCGCATTAAAAATAACACTACATCTTGTGATTCATCGCACAATCCCTGCCCAGTTTCCCTCGACAGACGGAGCCGGGTTGCGCCATTGTGCGATGGCTTTTCGGGAATCAACCGATACCGGCAGGTATCAATGAAAGGGGTCATCAGCCAATGAACTTGTTTGTGACGAAGCGTAACGGACACAAAGAACCCATCGATCTGGATAAAATTCACCGTGTGCTCGACTGGGCTGCCGAGAAGCTCGACAACGTGTCGGTCTCCCAGGTGGAGCTCAAGTCCCACATCCAGTTCTATGACGGTATCCGTACCGCCGACATCCACGAGACCATCATCAAGGCTGCTGCTGACCTCATCTCCGAGCAAAGCCCGGACTACCAGTACATGGCTGCCCGTCTGGCCATCTTCCACCTGCGCAAGAAGGCCTACGGCCAGTTCGAGCCGCCCCACCTGTATCAGCACGTCGCCAGACTGGTGGACATGGGCAAGTACGACAAGCACCTGCTGGAAGACTACACCCAGGCGGAATTTGAGGAGCTGAACGGCTACCTCGATCACTGGCGCGACATGGACTTCTCCTACGCGGCGGTCAAGCAGCTCGAAGGCAAGTACCTGGTACAGAACCGCGTCACCGGCGAGATCTACGAGAGCCCGCAGTTCCTCTACATCCTGGTAGCAGCCTGCCTCTTCTCCAAGTATCCGAAAGATACCCGTCTGGACTACATCAAGCGCTTCTATGATGCGGTCTCGACCTTCAAGATCTCCCTGCCGACCCCGATCATGAGCGGCGTGCGCACCCCGACCCGCCAGTTCAGCTCCTGCGTGCTGATCGAGTGTGACGACAGCCTGGATTCCATCAATGCCACCGCCAGCGCCATCGTGCGTTACGTTTCCCAGCGCGCCGGCATCGGCATCAACGCCGGTCGCATCCGTGGTCTGGGCAGCCCCATCCGTGGCGGCGAAGCCTTCCACACCGGCTGCATCCCCTTCTACAAATACTTCCAGACGGCGGTGAAGTGCTGCTCCCAGGGCGGCGTGCGCGGCGGTGCGGCCACCCTGTTCTACCCGCTGTGGCACACCGAGGTGGAGAGCCTGCTGGTACTGAAGAACAACCGCGGCGTGGAAGAGAACCGTGTCCGTCACATGGACTACGGCGTGCAGATCAACAAGCTGATGTACCAGCGCCTCATCAAGGGCGGCGACATCACTCTGTTCTCCCCGTCCGATGCACCTGGCCTCTATGATGCCTTCTTCGCGGACCAGGACAAGTTTGAAGCGCTCTACGTCAAGTACGAGCAGGATCCGGCCATTCGCAAGAAGACCCTGAAGGCAGTGGATCTCTTCTCCCTGATGATGCAGGAGCGCGCCGGTACCGGTCGCATCTACATCCAGAACGTGGATCACTGCAACACCCACAGCCCGTTCGACCCGTCCGTGGCGCCGGTGCGCCAGTCCAACCTCTGCCTCGAGATTGCGCTGCCCACCAAGCCGCTCAACAACGTGGATGACGAGGACGGCGAGATTGCCCTGTGCACCCTCTCCGCCTTCAACCTGGGCGCCATCGAGAAGCTGGAAGATCTGGAAGAGATGGCCGAACTGGCCGTGCGCGCTCTGGACGCCCTGCTCGACTATCAGGACTACCCGCTCAAGGCAGCCAAGAAGGGCAGCATGAACCGACGTACTCTGGGGATCGGCGTCATCAACTACGCCTACTATCTGGCGAAAAACGGTGCCCGCTACTCCGATGGTTCCGGTCTGGCCCTGACCCACCGCACCTTCGAGGCGATCCAGTACTACCTGCTGAAGGCCTCCGTGCAACTGGCCCGCGAGTTCGGCCCCTGCCCGGCCTTCAACGAGACCACCTATGCCCAGGGTATCCTGCCCATCGATACCTATAAAAAGGATCTGGACACCCTGTGCAACGAGCCGCTGCACCTGGACTGGGAAACCTTGCGCGAAGAGATCAAGACCGTGGGTCTGCGCAACTCCACCCTGACCGCCCTGATGCCGAGCGAGACCTCCAGCCAGATCTCCAACGCCACCAACGGCATCGAGCCGCCCCGCGGCCTGGTGTCGGTGAAAGCCTCCAAGGATGGCATCCTCAAGCAGGTGGTACCGGAGTACCATCGCCTGAAGGATCAGTACGAACTGCTGTGGAAACAGCCGAGCGTCGACGGTTACCTGCAGCTGGTCGGCATCATGCAGAAGTTCGTGGATCAGGCGATCTCCGCCAACACCAACTACGACCCGGCCCGCTTCGAAGGCAACAAGGTGCCGATGAAGCAGTTGCTCAAAGACTTGCTGACCGCCTACAAATACGGTCTCAAGACCCTCTACTATCACAACACCCGTGATGGTGCCGACGACACCCAGACCGATCTGCAAGATGACGGCTGCGCTGGCGGGGCTTGCAAGATCTAACCGCGAAACGCACTGATAAACCGGGCGGGAGCATCAAGCTCCCGCCCTCCTGTTTTCCCTATTTCACGGCATTCGAACCATGGCTTACTCTACTTTTTGCCAGACCCAAAACGATCAGCTCAAGGAGCCGATGTTCTTCGGCCAGTCAGTCAACGTGGCCCGTTATGATCAGCAAAAACACGACATCTTCGAGCGGCTGATCGAGAAACAGCTCTCCTTCTTCTGGCGCCCGGAAGAGGTGGACGTCTCCCACGACCGCATCGACTTCCAGGCTCTGCCGCCCCACGAGCAGCACATCTTCATCTCCAACCTGAAGTACCAGACCCTGCTGGATTCCATTCAGGGCCGCAGCCCCAACGTGGCCCTGCTGCCCCTGGTCTCCATCCCGGAGCTGGAGACCTGGATCGAGACCTGGGCCTTCTCCGAGACCATCCACTCTCGCTCCTACACCCACATCATCCGCAACATCGTCAACAACCCGGGCCAGGTGTTCGACGACATCGTGACCAACGAGCAGATCTTGAAGCGCGCCGGCTCCATCAGCCACTTCTATGACGATCTCATCGAGGCGACCTCCGTCTATCACCTGCACGGTGAGGGGACTCACCGGATCGGGGATCGCGAAGTCACCATCAGCCTGCGGGAGCTCAAGAAGAAGCTCTACCTGTGCCTGATGAGCGTCAACGCCCTCGAAGCCATCCGCTTCTACGTGAGCTTCGCCTGCTCCTTCGCCTTCGCCGAGCGCGAGCTGATGGAGGGCAACGCCAAGATCATCAAGATGATCGCCCGTGACGAGGCCCTGCACCTGACCGGCACCCAGCACATGCTGAACCTGATGCGCAGCGGCAACGACGACCCCGAGATGGCGGAGATCGCCGTCGAGTGCGAGCAGGCCTGCTTCGAGCTGTTCAAGGAAGCGGCCCTGCAGGAGAAGGAGTGGGCCGAGTACCTGTTCCAGGACGGCTCCATGATCGGCCTGAACAAGGACATCCTCTGCCAGTACGTGGAATACATCACCAACCTGCGCATGGCGGCCGTCGGCCTGCAACCGGCCTTTGCCGGCACCAAGCAGAACCCCATCCCCTGGATCAACACCTGGCTCTCCTCCGACAACGTGCAGGTGGCGCCCCAGGAAGTGGAAGTAAGCTCCTATCTGGTGGGTCAGATAGACAGTGAAGTGCACGCCGACGATCTGGGTGACTTCGAGCTGTGATGCAAGGCGACCTCTGCTGGCAGACCATGATGCGGGAGAGCGACGTCCGTGAGTGACGCCACCGCCACCCTGAACGCGCCCCTGCATTCCGCCACCACGGCGCCGGAGGGGCAAGCCCCCCAGGTACAGACCCTGGACGGTGTGCTGCACCCCCATCCCGGCGAAAGCGTGCTGGAGACCCTGGAGCGCCACGGCCATCACGTGGAGTTCCAGTGCCGCAGCGGCTATTGCGGCGCCTGCCGCACCCCGCTGCTGGCGGGCAAGGGGCACTACGCCGCCGTCCCGCTCGCCTTTGTCTCCCAGGGGGAGTGCCTCCCCTGCTGCTGTCAGCCGGTGGGCGCCATCAAGCTCGATATCCGAAAGGGCTGACGGCCCTTATCGCCAGATCTGCCCCGCAAACAAAAAGCCGCCGGATTGCTCCGGCGGCTTTTTTCATGGGAATCTCCCGTCTCTTGAGAGAAATGAGGGGCCATGGCCCCTCTTACATTACAACCCGGGGGCGTTACAACCAGGGGGCGGCGGTCGGCCCGTGGTGCAGACCCAGCTTCCAGACCCGGCCAAAATGCTTGTAGTGACCGGCCGCGACACCGGCTTTCTCCCCCATGCCGTGGTAGAGATCGAGGTGCCCCTTCTTCACCGCGCCTCCCACATCCAGCGCAATCAGCAGCCGCAGCTGGTGCTTGCCGGTCCAGTTGCCCTCTTTGTCCAGCAGCGGCACTTCCGCGAGGATGGGGGTACCCATGGGCAGCAGGGTCTTGTCGGCAGCCACCGCCGCCATCGGCAAGAGCGGAATCCCGGCAGCCCCCACCACGTCATTGGTGGGACGGCGCTCGAAGAAGACATAGGAGGGGTTCTGCTCCACCAGCTCCTTCACGCTCTCTTCCGGCTGACGATTGGCCCACTCCTTGATGGCCTTCATGGACATCTGCTCCTTGGGCACTTCGCCACGGTCGATGAGCACCCGGCCAATGCTGACATAGCCGTGGCCGTTCTTGCCGCTGTAACCAAGGTACTGCAACCGGTCGTCATCGCCGTAGTGAACGAAGCCGGAACCCTGCACGTCCATCAGGAAGTTGTCGATGAGGGACTTGCTGTAGCCCAGCTCCAGCCCCCGGTTGGCCAGCGCCCCCCGGTGGATCTCGGCCCGGCTCGGGCAGCGGCCGCCGCAGTTGGGCATGGCATAGATGGGATACTTGTACTGGGCGTCCGGGCGATGGCGCACCTCCAGCACCGGCGAGTAGTAACCGGTGAAGAGCACGTTGCCCATGCGGTCGGCACCGCCAAGCTGCGCCAGGCTGATGCCGTACTGGGTGATATGGGCGGGATTGCCCCCATTGGCGACCCAGCGTGAGAGCTGACGATAGAGCTCCCCATAGCGGCTCGCCATGCGGCCGGAGCGTTCCATCACCATCCGGCTCTGGGGACCGAACTTGCTGTAATCGGCGCGGGCGCGGCTGTTGACCCGCTCTACCCGCACCAGATCCCCCGGCAGGGCGCCATCCAGATACTGCTTGCCCAGATTCTCAGGGATCTCGCAGTTCAGAAAACATCCGGATTCCACCTTCTTCTGGGGCACCTTGACCGGTTCAGGATTGCCCGCACAACCGGCCAGCCCCACCACGGCGACGGCCAACCAGTACGCATGTCTATTCATATGTCCTCATATAACACCGAGTGTCTTGCACGGCGGGGAAGATGCCAAAATTGCCCGGGGAAAGCAAACGCCTTCACGCCCCTGACGACGGATTTCTCCTGCCGTGATCTTCTGGGTTATAACAAGGTGACAAGGTGTGAGAGGTCATGGATGGAACAGCTCGAAATCTTCCCGCTCCAGAGCCCCTGTGTCGGGGTCTGCGAACTGAACAACAAGGGGTATTGCAAGGGATGCCTGCGAAGTCGCGAGGAGCGTTTCAACTGGCTTGCCATGACCCCTGCCCAGCAGCAGGAGGTGATGCGCCTGTGCCGCAGCCGCAAGGCCAGGGTCGAGGCCGCCCGCCGCAAGGCGCAGGCCGCAGAGGCAGCCGATCCGCCGCCCCCGCCGGGCTGGGATTTTTAAATCCCACGTTGCCCCTCCCCTCAACAAGAAAGGCGGCCCCAGGGCCGCCTTGTCATGAAGAGTGTGTCACGCCGTGACGTCCTCAGGCGGTCGCCAGCTTGGCCTGCTCCTCGCCACGCTTGAGCATGGCGTAGGCCACCCCGGTCACCAGAGAACCGGCCGCGATCGCCAGGATGTACATCATCACATGGCTGATGGCGTTCGGGATGAAGAGCACGAACAGACCACCGTGGGGTGCCACCAGCTCGCAGCCGAACAGCATGGAGAGCGCACCGGTCAGGGCGCCGCCCGCCATGCAGGCCGGGATGACGCGCATGGGATCCTTGGCGGCAAACGGGATGGCCCCCTCGGAGATGAAGCACAGACCCAGCACGAAGGAGGCCTTGCCCGCTTCCTGCTCCGCCTTGATGAACTTTCTGCTGGCCAGGAAGGTCGCGATCCCCATCCCCAGTGCAGGCACCATGCCGGCGGCCATGACCGCTGCCATGGGGGCATAGGTCTTGGAGGCGAGCAGGCCGACACCGAAGGCATAAGCCGCCTTGTTGACCGGGCCCCCCATGTCGAAGCACATCATGGCGCCGATGATGACACCCAGCAGCACGGCGTTGGCAGAGCCCATGTTGTTGAGGAACTCGGTCATGGCGTTCATGATGCCCGCCACAGGGCCACCCACCACGTAGATCATCACCAGACCGGTGAACAGGCTGGCAAAGAGCGGAATGATGAGGATGGGCTTGAGGGCTTCCAGGGTGACCGGCAGGCGCACCTTGTCGCTCAGGAACTTGGCGCTGTAACCGGCGAGGAAGCCACCGACGATGCCGCCAAGGAAACCGGCGCCGAGCGAGCTTGCCAGCATACCGGCGATCATGCCGGGGGCCAGACCCGGACGGTCGGCGATGGAGTAGGCGATGTAGCCTGCCAGCACCGGGATCATCAGGGCGAAGGCGGAGCCGCCACCGATCTTCATCAGGGCCGCGGCCAGCGTCCCCTCTTCCTTGAACGCTTCAATGCCGAAGATGAAGGAGAGCGCGATGATAAGGCCCCCCGCCACCACCATGGGCAGCATGAAGGAGACACCGGTCAGCAGGTGCTTGTAGGGGCCCGCCTTTTCCTCTTTCTTGACCGCGGCCGCGCCGCTGTGGCGATAGGTCTTCGCCTCGGTCCAGGCCTTGTCGAGCTCGGCGCGGGTCTTCTTGAGGGCCGCCCCCGTGCTGGTGCGATAGACGGGCTTGCCGTCAAAGCGCGCCATGTCCACCTCGATGTCAGTGGCGAGGAACACCAGATCGGCGGCGGCAATCTCGTCCGCCGTCAAGGCATTCTGGGCACCGACCGAGCCCTGGGTTTCGACGCGGATCTGGTGACCCAGCTGCTTGGCCATGGTCTCCAGGGCCTCGGCCGACATGAAGGTGTGGGCCACCCCGGTCGGGCAGGCCGTCACCGCCACGATGCGCTTGGCACCGCTGGCCGGTTTGGCAACCACATGCGCCGCCTCATGGCGATAGACGCTGGCACCGCTTCGCGCGGCTTCCAGCAGGGCTGCGGGATCCTGGAGCGCCAGATCCATGTCGCCCCGATAGAGCGACTTGCCGTCATAGGCGGCCAGATCCACCGGTGCGCTGGCAACGACCAGCACCAGGTCGGCGGCGGCAATCTGCTCTTTCGAGGGGACCTGACGGGGCTGCACGCTGGAGTCGACGTCGAGGGTGAGCTCCCAGCCAGCCAGTTTGGCCTGCTGTTCTATCCGTTTTGCAGCGAGAAAGCTGGTGGCAATGCCCGCCGGGCAAGCCGTAACCAGAATTGCTTTCATTGGGCATCTCCTGAGTTAGCCATCAAATGGGGTTGGGGTTGAGTCGGTGCCAGATCATCCAGACGCTGTACGCGCACCTGCTCGAGTAACGGTTTGAGCACATTGATATCGTTGAAGCCGACCGCGACCTGGCTCACCGCCAGTGCCGAGACGGCGGTGGCCAGCCGCAGGGTCTGCTCCGGCGTCCAGTCCAGGCTCATGCCATGGACCAGGCCCGCCACCAGGGAGTCGCCGGCACCCACGGTGCTGACCACCTCCATGCGCGGCGGAATCGCCTGCCAGGTGGCATCCGGTGCAAACCAGATGAGGCCGTCGGCGCCATTGGAGATCACCACGTTGGGGATCCCGCTGGCCTGCAGCGCGCGGGCGCACTCGGCCTGCTCGCTCAGGGTCTTGACGGGGCGACCCGCCCACTGGCTCAGCTCTTCCAGGTTGGGTTTGACCAGGGTCGGCGCCGCCTTGATCCCTTCGCTCAACGCCGCGCCGCTGCAATCGAAGATCACCTGCTTGCCCTTGGCCTTGAGCAGACGGATCAGATGGCCGCAGTAATCGGGGGCCACCCCTTTGGGCAGGCTGCCCGCCAGCACGAACCAGTCAGTGTGGGGAGCCAGTCGCTCCAGCGCCGCTTCCAGGGCGCTGACGTCGCCCTCCTGCACCGCGAGTCCCGGCAGATTGAGATCGGTCACCCGGCCGGATTGTTCGGAGATCTTGACGTTGATCCGGGTGTCGCCCGCCACGCGCACGAAGTGATCGGCAAGGGCACGCTCCTCGAACAGAGAGACGAAGCTCTGCTGGTTACCCTCGCCGAGCCAGCCGGTCAGGCCTACGTCACGGCCGAGATCTTTCAAGACCATGGCGACGTTGATCCCCTTGCCCGCGGCGCGCAAGTTGGCCTCGCTCACCAGATTGACCTCGCCAGGGTGCATGACCTCCAGACGGGTGGTGAGATCGAGCGCGGGATTGAGGGTGATGGTGACGATGTCCATCAGTGCGCCCCCTCGCCCAAGCCGGCGGCAATGGCTTCGCCAATGCCCTTGAGAGCTGCTTCGGCATCCGCTCCTTCGGCGCGAAACGCCAGACGATGACCGCATTTGACCCCAAGCCCGATCACCTTCATCAGGCTCTTGGCAGAGACGGCTTCACCGCTGCCATCGAGGTTGGCGACGCGGATGTCGGATTCATACTCCTTGGCCACCTTGACCAGCATGGCGCCCGGACGGGCGTGCAGACCGTGAGGGTTGATGATGGTGAAGGTCTCGGACAGCCCGCTCGCCGGACCCGCCTGCAACATGGCAAGACCGTCGCTGCCAGAAAGGGTGGCCAACTGGCCGGCTGCGGCCAGCTTGGCCAGATTCTCGAGTTGCGGTAAATGGCCGCTATCTGCGGCACACAGCAGCAGCAGGGCGCTGACCGGCAATTCACCGACGTTCAGCGGGGTGCTCGGGGTGGCCAGCACCCAACCGGTCTGGGCCGCTTGCGCACGGGCCAGCCAGATGCCCTCCCCCAGGTGAACAGGCTGGCTGGCCAGGAGGGCGCTCACCATGGCGGCGTCTCCCCAGCCTGCGGATTTGGCGCGGGCCGCAGCCCCCAGCAGCAACTGGTCCTGGTCGTCGGCCGGGAAGTCCGCCAGGGTCAGGTATTGCACCTCTTTGGCGGCAGTCGCGCCAGTCAGGATATTGATGATGGTCTCTTCGTCGGTCGCCCCCTTGAGCTGGGCTGCGGCCTGCTCGTCACCCAGCACGTGGGTGAGCTGGCGCAAGATCCCCAGGTGCTCGTCGGACTTGGCGGCGATGCCGATGGCGACGTAGGCAATCTGCCCCTCGTCCCACTCGATGCCGTGGGGGAACTGGGCCACCATGACGCCGGTGCTCTTCACCAGATGACGGGTGTCCGTGGTGCCGTGGGGAATGGCGATACCGCTGCCAAGATAGGTGGCGTGCTGCGCTTCCCGCGCCAGCATGCCGTCCACGTAACCTGCTTCAACCAGACCGGCGTCGGTCAGTTTGCTTGCCAGCAGGGCGATGGCGTCCGCCTTGGTCGTCACCGATTGTCCCAGCAGGATTTGCTGTCGCGCCAACTTCAACATAGAGATTCTCCATCAGGTCCGGCTTCACCTCGCGGCGTACCGGCTCAACTCAACTCGATTTTCGGGTAACTTGCCTGCTGACAATAGACGGTGATCTTTCGCTTTGGTGAGCCGGAACCCATTTCCAAGTGCAGATAATCATCCGTTACTGACAAGCTGAATCGTTTCACTTACACTCAGACTGAATCGTTTCAGCGCATTGTTCAAGATCCCGCAGAAAGTACGTTTCAATGATATGATCCCGCGCACACTTTTCGGCGCCCCAACCAGGAACCGGCGCGGGCCTTGCAACTCAAACAGAGCCAACATGATGAAACTGGATGAAATCGCCGCGCTGGCCGGTGTCTCTCGCACCACCGCCAGCTATGTGATCAATGGCAAGGCCGATCAATACCGCATCAGCCAGGCAACCCGCGACAAGGTGATGGCCGTGGTCCATGCCCACAACTATCAGCCGGACAGCCGCGCCGCTTCCCTGCGCGGCGGCCAGACCCGCACCCTCGGCTTCATCCTGCCCGACCTCGAAAACGCCAGTTACGCCAAGCTCGCCAAGCGCCTGGAGCAAGGGGCCCGCACCCAGGGATATCAGTTGCTCATCGTCTGCTCGGAGGACGATCCGGACACCGAAAAGGAGCTGGCCCGGATGCTGGTGAGCCGCCATGTGGACGCGCTCCTGGTGGCAAGCTGCCTCCCCCCGGCGGATCCCTTCTACCTGGAGCAGCAGTCCCGGGGCGTGCAGATCCTCGCCATCGACCGTGCCATGGCCACCGAGCACTTCGTCACCGTGGCGAGTGAAAACCAGAAGGCGAGCCTGGACCTCACCGCCTCCCTGCTCACCCCGGCCATCGGTCATATCGCCTTGATCACTGCACTGCCGGAACTGACGATCAGTCAGGAGCGAAAAGCGGGCTTCGAACAGGCGATTGCCAGTCACAGTGCGACCCGCCACCTGTGTGAAGGGGCCCACTTCTCGCGCACCGAAGGGTATCGCCTGATCAAGACGCTCCATCAGCAGCTCGGCCAACTGCCCGAGGCGCTGATCACCACCTCCTACATCCTGATGGAGGGGGTGCTCGACTACCTGCTGGAGCAGGAGGCCGACATGAGCCAGCTCGCCATGGCTACCTTCGGGGATGACCGCCTGCTCGATTTCCTCCCCTTTGGCATCAACTCCCTGCCCCAGCAGCACGACGCCCTGGCAAGCCAGGCCCTGACGCTGGCCCTCAAGGCGGTCAATGGCGACTACCAGAGCGGCCTGCACTATGTGAGCCGCACCCTCAAACGCCGCCGCTGACGCGAAACGGACGTGCCGAAGGCGACCACGGTCGCCTTTGCGTGTTTTTACGCCATCCACTCCAGACAACTGTCATCATTTATTTCCACACAAGCGCCTTTCACAGTAGAACCTTCGCTCACTCCCGCTTGTTTTCGATATTTTAATCGGCTAACGTGGCAACCCTGTTTTACAACCTGCGGCTGTTCGTAACGATGTCTCCACTCCGATATTGCTAGCCTCCGGCCTTCCCCCGGAGGCACCCCGACACCTTGCCCCCTGCCACCCTTCATGATGCTTTTTTAGATTCGGATGGATAACATGAATACCAAGACCCTGGGTTGTACCCTGTTGATTGCCGGCACCACCATAGGCGCCGGCATGCTGGCCCTGCCGCTGGCCTCCTCGTCCCTGGGCGGCCCCGCAACCCTGATGCTGATGATCGGCCTCTGGGCCCTGATGGCCTTCACCGCCATGCTGCAGGTGGAAGCCAGCCTCAGCACCGGCAAGTGGTACCTGCACCAGCTGGCGGATCACCTGCTCGGCCCCTGGGGCAAGGGCATCGCCTCCTTCTGCATCCTGATGCTGTTCTACGCCCTGGCCTCCGCCTACATCAGCGGCGGCAGCAACCTGCTGGCCCAGGCATTGGCCGATGCCGGCCTGCCCCTCGGCCAGGAGCAGGCGGCCTGGGTCTTTACCCTGCTGTTTGGCGGCATGGTGTGCGTCGGCACCAGGCAGGTGGATTACCTCAACCGCCTGATGTTCACCGTGAAGCTGGTGATCATGGTGGCGGTGCTGGCGCTGCTGCTACCCCGCGCCCAGGGGCAGCACCTGCTCTCCATGCCCCTCGGGGAAGGCCTGCTGCTGGCGGGCCTGCCGGTCATCTTCACCTCCTTCGGCTTCCACGGCTCCATCCCGAGCGTCATGCTCTACCTCGGGGACAACCCCAGGCAGTTGCGCCGGGTCTTCGTGTGGGGCTCCGCCTTGCCACTCGTGCTCTACGTGCTGTGGCAGGTCGCCATCCTGGGGCTGCTGGGCCAGCAATCCCTGATCCAGACCGGCGGCGCCCTGGACAGCCTGCTGGCCAACGTCGGCGGCCTGGTGAGCTGGCCCGCCTTCAACCAGGCGATGCATCTGTTTGCGGATCTCGCGCTCGCCACCTCCTTCCTCGGGGTGACCCTGGGACTGTTCGACTTCATGGCCAAGGTGACCCGTCGCAAGGACAACTGGCAGGGCCGCACCCAGACCGGCCTCATCACCTTCGTGCCGCCCCTGCTGTTCGCCCTCTACTTCCCGCAAGGCTTGATCAGGAAAAGGCCGCCCTGGGGCGGCCTTGCTCTACAGCT